>JAJAYD010000128.1 GCA_026786345.1 Chitinophagaceae bacterium | reverse complement strand
GCCAATACTTTCCAGGGGTCTTTCAATTTATCTTCCCTTTCTTTCTCCTCCATATCAGGGTAAGAATGGGTGTAAGAAATTAAAGCATACATCAGGCTATTGATTAATAATGGATCGTTGTCTAAGAAAGCCCTGTTGGCTTCATCTACAAATTGCATAACCGTTCGGTGAAAACGGGCATTACCCAGCACCCTTTCGGCATAACGGCCTACCCAGAAAAAGTTTTCAGCGGTGCGGCTGGGTAATACATCGCTTCTATAAACCGATGGATTTTTTTGTATGTAATCCTGCTCCTTTTTTACAGTAGTACTGCTGGTTTCTTCGTTACTTAATATCCAGGTATCCTTGCTATAGCCACCCAATTGGTTTGAGATGATGATATCTTCTTTATCAACCGATGTACGGGTAAGCCCCCCGGCCATTACACTGTACGATCCATTATCGCTTACGGCATAACTTCTAAACAAAGCATTGCAAGGCTGCAACTTGCCATTAATCATAGATGGGGTTGAAGAAAAATTTACTTTTTCCTGGCCAACATACAAATATGGGTGAGCCTTGATGCGTCTTTTTAAATCATCCAGTTCAGGTTTACTTAACGAGGTAGCGTCTACGGAAGTTCGGGTGGACGAATCCCTGTAAATGCGTTTCACTACAAGGTTCGAAAGGTTCTCCAATACATAATTCATCTCTTTGGGCTGACCGCACCACCAGCTGGCAATGGTGGGGAGTTTCAATTCTTCTGAAAGAAAAAACCTTGATATGGCAGGTAAAAAAGGCAACAGGCCTGGGTTTTCCACCACACTGCTGCCCAGTGGATTTGCGATGCTTACATTACCGCTGCGCACAGCCTGCAACAATCCCGGAACGCCTAATTGCGATTCATCTTTTAGTTCCAGCGGGTCACAATATGCATCATCTACCCTGCGTAGAATAACATCCACTTTTTCGAGTCCACCCAATGTTTTCAACCAAACAAAATTGTCTTTTACCATAAGGTCGTCGCCCTGTACCAGCGTAAAGCCAAGGTGAGAAGACAAAAAAGAATGTTCGAAATAGGTTTCGTTGCCGGGGCCCGGCGTAAGGATTACTATTCGTGGATCGCTGTTTTTAACCGGTGCCAGATCCACCAATGCATTTCGAAAAGAATTATAGTGCGGTGATAATTTTTTTACACGAAGTCCGTTGAATAATTCAGGTACAATGCGGGCCATAGCCAGGCGGTTTTCTAATGCATAACCCGATCCGGACGGCGCCTGTGTGCGATCGTTCAACACCCATGTAATTCCTTTTTCGTTGCGGGCAAGGTCAGCAGAATACACCACCAGGTGCTGCCCGGTTAGTTTTATTCCCGAGCATTCGCGTATAAAACCGTGATGGTTGTATATGATTTCCATGGGCAACAAACCTTCCTTCATCAGTCGTTGCTCTCCATAAATATCTTTCAATAACAGATTAAACAAGGTTGCCCGCTGTATCAAACCTGCTTCGCATGTTGCCCATTCTTCGGCACTAACCAGGTAAGGAATAATATCCAGCTTCCAGGTTCGGTTCATGCCCGATGGATCGCCATAAATATTGTAGGTAACTCCATTCTCCTTTAAAAACCGGCTCATGTCCTGGCTGCGGTTCACAATCTCTTCGTCGCCTAACTGGGCAAAAGATGTAAAGAACGTTTTCCAATGAGGTTCGAGGCTGACATTGTTATTCAAAAGCTGGTCTAATGAATGTTGCCCGTTTTGTAATCCTTTCAACAAAGAGGTTTGATCTGATGGAGAAATCATGTGCCCGTTATATAAAGCGGTTGGTGAAACGCTGGCTTTAAAATTAACGATAATTAGCCAACGAACTAGTTGAACTGAAACCAGAGAACCTTATTTCAAAATTGTGTTACTGATATAGAACCTCTGAAATCCTCCATTAAATTTTTAAAACAAGCTCATGGTCAGTTAATGCAGTTCAGTATTTTTATGATCTATGTATACCGTAAGTCAATTATATATCTACCCCATCAAATCTTTGGGGGGTATTGCTGTAAACGAAGCAAAAATTACCGATCGTGGTTTGGAATTCGATAGAAGGTGGATGCTGGTAGACAACAATTACCAGTTTCTCACCCAGCGAAAAAATGCAACTATGGCTTTACTGAGCATGGAACTGCACCACGATCATTTTATAGTAAGGCACAAAATGATAGAGGAAACTCTTAAAATACCTTTCATTACTTCCAATCCCAAAACCGCCATCGCTACTATTTGGGATGACGAATGCCTGGTTCGCTTTGTAAGCAATGAAGCAGACGAATGGTTTTCTACAATGCTTTCAATGCAATGCAGGCTCGTTTATATGCCCAATCAATCCAAACGACAAATTGAAGAACCTTTTGGTAACGACCAAAACATAACCAGTTTATCAGACGGCTATCCAGTGTTAATTATTGGGCAATCCTCGCTTGATGAACTAAACAATCGCCTGGCTGAACCCATAACAATTGATCGTTTCAGACCTAATATAGTTTTTACAGGAGGCAATCCACACGCAGAAGATGATTTTACCAACTTCACTATCAATGATGCCTCTTTTCGGGGTGTAAAGGCATCCTCCCGCTGTAATGTAATTACCATTGACCAGCAGACAGGCATAGCAACAGCTGAGCCCTTAACAACATTAGCTACCTACCGAAAGCAACACAACAAAGTGTACTTCGGGCAGAATTTGTTGATAGGCACAAAAGGGACGATCGCTGCTGGTCAGCGCATAGAAATGTAGGGTCACCTTAATGATGGCCGCTGCTACAAATCAAATGGCTTTGGAAAAAAGTAGATTTTGGTGCCTTATAAAACTAAAACGCTGTTGGTACCACCAAACTCGTTCATGTTTACAGAATCAGCCTCGGGCTCGTTTACCCATTCAGTAGAATTAACCAGGTACTTAAACTCGTGTTTAGAATCTTTGGGAAGCGATACATCGCACGAAAAAGAACCATCTTTTTTCTTGCTCATTACTATTGAATTTTCCCAATCGCTGTTCAAGCCTAAAATTTCAATCGTCTCTGCATTTTCAACTTTGAAAGAGAATTTCACTTTGCAGTAATCCTTGGTCTTGAAGTAAGTTTTTTGTACCATTTTTAAATGTTCTTAGTTACGAATTTGTATTTGTTTCGACGGGCAAAAGTAAGGCTTCCTGCATAAAAAGTAAACTAACAGTCAGTAGTCATTACTGACAAGTAATTGACATCTCGTCAAAAACACATTTCAAACTACGGCCCAAAAACCAACGAAGCGGTACGCCAAAAAGCCTGGACTTAAACACCTTGTGCAGGCAAATTTGCCATTAACAAAAGATTACAAGCACCCGATTAATCTTACGGTTGCAATTTCTTTCTCATGGGGAGAATTTTAAAACCACTCAATTAATTTATGAAAAAGCACCTTTTACTTATGCTGTTACTGGCTGGAGCCATTACATCTTTTGCTCAACAAAAAATTACTTATGGTGTAAGAGCCGGTGTAACCTCTTCGGGTATGCGTGGCGACGCTATCAACAATTTTAATAATCTGCTCGACTTTACAAAAGGTATGGTAAGCACCAAAAACCATACAGGGTATTTTGGTGGCGGGTATGTTTCTATACCTGTTAGCAGCAACTTGAGTGTGGAGCCTGCTCTGTACTATTCTCAAAAAGGATTTGATATGGTTGGTGCCATTTCAGGTAAAGGCATTTCATTTTTAGGAGCAAATGCCAAGGCCAGTTTAACTACCCAATATATAGACCTACCTGTGCTTCTTAAAGCAAGCCTAAACGGTTTCCAGGTTTTTGGCGGGCCACAGGTTTCATACCTCACTGCTGCAAATCTTAAAACCACTGCAGGGTTATTAGGTATCAATCTGCTGAATTATAAAACAGATGCTTCGTCTCAATTTAATAAATGGGATGCTGCCTTAACAGGCGGTGTGGGATACCAATTTGGTAATGGCGTTCATGTAATGGCTGCTTACGATCATGGTTTATCAAAAGCTGATGCTAATCAAAATCTACGATCTTACAATCATTCCTTTAAAATAGGGTTGGGAATGGGTTTTTAAAAAGAAGATATGATAATGTTGGCAGGTAAAACAATGGTTGCCTGGAAGGTTATAGACTTTTGCCGAAGGTGTCTAAATTTATCTGCCTGCCTTTTTCCTGTTCAACTCAGCAATCTTAGCCCTGTAGATCCTTATATCTTCTCCCTTGTGGTGAAGTGTTTTAATTTTCTGCTGGATGTTATTGATTTGCCAATTGATTAATAAATTTTTGAAGAGTTGCATTTGTTCTAAGTCTTATAAAATTGATGCTGTAATGATTTTAAAAGTTGCAAATATGCGGGAATTTACACGAAAGCTTTTTTTGTACTTGCTTCAACTCACCTCATTCATTTCATACCCACAACTTCCATTCCGGCATGATATATACAATTTTGTAGCCATTTTTTTAAGTGCTGCCACATTAACTTCATAAATAACGTAAACAAATCTTAAACATTGCACTTCCGACTCTTTGTAAACATTTGTATTTTTAAACCAAATGTTTACAAATGACTTCCAATGCCAAAACCATAGAAGAATATCTTGATAATTTACCCGCAGATCGTAAAAGTGCGGTGTCAGCCTTAAGGCAGGTAGTATTGAAAAATTTGCCTGCCGGGTTTAGGGAGCAAATGGGTTATGGCATGATAGGATACGTTGTGCCCCACGAAATTTATCCGCCCGGTTATCATTGCGATCCATCGTTGCCGCTTCCTTTTGCCAATATAGCTTCTCAAAAAAATTTTATAGCCTTTTACCACATGGGCATTTATTCAGACCCAAAATTGTTTAATTGGTTTGTAAATGCCTGGCAAAAGCTAACCCCCGGCAAACTGGATATGGGCAAAAGTTGCCTTCGCTTTAAAAAACCCGAGCAAATACCCTACAAATTGATTGGAGAATTAATGAGCAAAATTTCGCCTGCAGCCTGGATTAAGATGTATGAAACTATCCTAAAAGGCAGTAAGAAAAATGTAAAAGAAAAACCAGGAAAGATTGCAGGCTAGTACCCCGGAAACTAATTTGAAGTGGGTAATATATTGGGTGGTATTTAAATTGTACTTATACAATCAAAATAAAAAAAATGAAAAATATCTTGATTTTTGCCGCAATTGCCGGTATTGCCGGAGCGATAGCTATTTATCTTGTTAGCAACAATATGTCTGTGCTGGACGATGCATATGATCCTGAATACGACATGTAGTTTACAGAAATTACCTTACACTTATCTGTATAGCTAACAGAAAGAAAATTCACTTTCCATTCAGTCATCAACTTTATGCCCAAATCCTCAACAAGCGAAAACATTTTCCTGAAAATACATCCCTTGCAACGTGCTCTTATCAGCCTTATTTTTTCTATTGCAACTTTCTTTCTACTACGCCACAACAACATGTCGCCCCTGGTGTTTTCGGTTATTTTATGGGATGTATTTGCGCTTACATATCTCATAATCTGCTGGATTGTGCTCTTTAAACGATCACCCACTCAAATAAGAAACATTGCTACCAAACAGGATGGCAGTACTTTTTTTGTATTTACCATCATCCTGTTATCGTCGTTTGCAAGCATGATAACCGTTTTAATTTTGATTGTTTCAAAAGAGATTTCTCAAAACGCACAGGGCTACGATCTGCCTGTTACAATAGCCAGTATTTTATTGTCGTGGATGATGGTGCACACCACCTTTGCTTTTCATTACGCCCATTTGTACTACGACGATCATGAGGCAGATGCTTCAAAGCATGCGCAAGGGCTGGAATTTCCCTCAGAAAAAAAACCGGACTACCTCGATTTTGCTTACTTCGCCTTTGTTGTTGGCATGACCTTCCAGGTTTCAGATGTTCAAATAACCTCTGGTAAATTACGCAGAGTAGTCTTGTTTCATGGCCTGTTATCATTTGGCCTTAACACATTTGTGGTAGCATTTACCATTAACATTATTGCAGGTTTGCAAAAAATAAATTGAATAGTCACCCATAAGGTCTACAGGTATGAGTTTGAAAAAGGATGTTTGCAACAGTTGCCTAAAAATGCTGAGTGACAAGATTGCATCATTACAAAAAATTTTACTCGACCTGCAACTAAGCGCAGCCAACGAAACTAAAAGCACCGCAGGCGATAAGCACGAAACGGCTTTAGCAATGTTACAGATTGAACAGGAAAACACCAGCCGACAGTTAAATGTTTTGCTGGGGCAACGCCTTGAATTAAGTCAAATCAATTTATCAAAGAAAGGAACCCTCGTAAGCAAAGGAAGCCTCATTTATACAAACAGGGGTTTGGTTTTTATCTCGGTCGGCTTAGGCAAAATATTCCTTGAAAACAGGATATGCCTGGTCATCTCCAACACCTCGCCCCTGGGAAATTTACTAACAGGCAAACAGGTAAATGAAACCATACATTGCAATGGTATTGATTATCGCATCGAACAAATTGAGTAAATTCGAGGGGTAACATTGAACCAATCATTGCAGAAGCTGCTCCCGGTAGTTGTATTTTCAAGGTCTGCAACCCAACTTATCTTACGTTTTTATACTGATTAACTTTCTTGCAAACATCCCAGTGGCAAGATTTTTAGTATTTATAAGAATGTAATAAATTTATGTATGAAATTGATTTTTAACACGTTCGTTATCTTTGCAATTTGCCTGCTTTCTGCACCTTCTTTCTCCCAGGAATCACCTTCCAACTCCAATAAAATTAAAGTACCCGCCGGTGTTGAATACAAAACCGGAAGTTTTCACCAATGGCTATGGGGTAGAAACTACCGCAAGGATTGGTATACTCCTGTAACATTTCCTATTATTAAGTTAGATACAATTTTGGGTGGCCTGACCCCTGTAAAAGAAGGTGGCGGTAATCAAACCAAATCGTTACAATTTGCAGATAAAAATGATAAAAAATATACGCTTCGAACCATTAATAAAAGTTTGGGTAAAGTTTTACCCCGGGATTTTTTAGGTACTTTTTTAGAGGATATTGTTGATGATCAGGTTTCGATGTCATACCCTTATGGTGCACCAATAGCGGCATACCTGGCCGGTAAAGCCAATGTGTATCATACCAACCCTGCTTTTTACTATGTTCCCAAACAACCCCTGATTGATACCTTCAGGGAATTTGGCAACAGCTCGTACCTGTTTGAACAAAAGCTGGACGGCAATTGGAAAGAAGCAGCCAACCTTGGCAATTTTGAAAGTTATGATGGCACATTTAATGTAATTGACAGCCTGCTTGAACATAATAAGTACAGGGCAGATCAAAAAACATATATTAAATCGAGGCTTTTTGACATGATCATCAACGATTGGGACCGGCACGAGAAGCAATGGGAATGGGGCACCCGCAACCAAAATGGTGTAACTTATTATGTACCAGTGCCGCAGGACAGAGACCAGGCATTTTACACTTACAATGGCGTATTGTTATCATTCGCCTTTTCGGCATCAGGAATGAAATATTTTCAACCGTTTAAAGAGCAAATGGAGGATGTAAATACATTCAACTTTGAGCAGCGAAACCTGGACCGCTTTTTTGCAAACGAAATGACCCTTAGTGACTGGCAATCAGCAGCAAAAGCAATACAACAAGCATTAACCAACCAGGTAATAGATGCCGCAGTAAAACAAGTACCCGCTGAAGTAAGGGAATTATCAGCAGCAAAAATTGCAACTATATTAAAAGGCCGCCGCGACCGCCTGCTAAATAACACCACCACTTATTACAAGTTTATTGCAAAAGAAGTTGACGTACCTGGCAGTAAAGACCAGGAGCGTTTTGTAGTCAACCGGGTTAATGACAACGAAACCACTTTACAAATTTTTGCTGCTAATGGAGATACCTCAACTCCACTTTACAACCGCACTTTTATTAAAGATGAAACCAACGAGATTAGGATCTATGGCATTGGTGGCGAAGATAAATTTTTGGTGACCGGCCGGGAAAACGATATTAAAATAAGATTGATTGGCGGAAAGGAACGTGATAGTGTGGTTATTAGCGGACCCGGGGTGAACGTTTACGATAATAAAGAAAACTATTTTGAAGTAAGCAATGGAACAAGGCTAAAACTGTCTGGAAATGATAAAATTCATCAATACAAATATGCAGCTTTTACCTACGATAAAAAGGGTATAAAGCCAAACTTATCTTTTAACAACGATGACTTTTTGTACGTAGGGCTTGGTTATGGCTCAACCAAATACAGGTGGAGAAAATCGCCTTTTGCTTACAAGCAAAATTTAAGTTTGAACTACTCCATTTCGCAAGGTGGCCTTAGTGTTACTTACGACGGATTGTTTCCCAAACTTATTGGCAAGTGGGACCTTGCTTTAACAGGCCAATGGGATGCAATAAGGTGGACCAATTTTTTTGGTTTTGGAAACGAAACAAAATTTGTTGGCCCCAAAATGTACTACTACCGGGCACGGTCGGAGCAATGGCTGGGCAGTGTAGGCTTAGCCCGCAAGTTTGGGCAATCAAATATTACGGTAAATGGCCTTTACCAACAAATACGTGTAAAGGCTGATGGTGACCGGTTTACGGGTAAATATCTTAACAGTGTTATTCCTGATCTTACCAAAATAAACCATTTTGGAGGAGCAGAGTTGATGTACAATGTTCACCGTGTAAACGACTCAATTATACCAACCAAAGGCTACATGTTTTGGGCAAGAGCAGCCTATCTTCAAAACTTAAACAATACTTCAAAAACACTCGGCGACTTCCAGGCTAACCTGCGAGTGTTCGTTCCGTTATCCTCCGGATTTTCGATGGTACTACTCGGCGGGGCACAAACCGTTACCGGCAAACCCGAATTTTATCAATATGCCTCCATAGGTGGCGGACAAACTTTCAGAGGCCTTCGTCTTGGAAGATTTTATGGAAAGACTGCCTATTACAACAACAATACCCTCAGGTATATGATGGATGTTAAACGACACCTTTACCGGGGTAAGTTTGGCTTTCTCACCTTCTTTGACAATGGACGGGTATGGTTTCCCGGCGAAACATCCAACACCATCCATTCAGCGTATGGAGGCGGAATTTTGTTAGCTCCGTTTAATAAAATTTATGCCGAGGTTACCTATGGTATTTCCGATGTTGAAAAGCAGGGACAGCTCCGGTTATTTATACCAATAAAATAAGTCGCAATCAAAATCTACCGGAGTGGAAGAAAGATTTTATGCCCTGGACACGCTTTATTTAAATTAGCCTAAATAACTTCCTGCACAGAACCGGTTGAATTTAGTTAGTCTCTTACCTCATTACACTCAAAAGCCCACTGGTGGGTTTTTTGCAGTATTGCCAAAAAAGGTATTTATGAGGAAAAAAATAACCCTTCGTGGGCTGGCAGGTGTGTGGAAGAATGCCTTTGTGGCAATGGGGGATGATAAGATTACTAAAATGAGTGGCTCACTTGCCTATTACACTGTTTTTTCAATGGCTCCTTTGCTGGTAATGATTATCTCGTTATGCGGTATTTTTTTAGGCCGCGAAGCGGTTGAGGGCAAAATTGTTGCGCAGCTATCCGGTTTTGTTGGTGTGGATACAGCAATACAATTACAGCAGATTATAAAAAATGCTTCGCTGGCAGGTAAAAGCACCATGGCAGCCATTATTGGAGGCATCACACTTATCATTGGTGCCACTTCGGTTTTTGCCGAAATCCAGGATTCTATCAATACCATTTGGGGACTGAAACCGAAACCAAAACGTGGCTGGCTCAAAATGATTCAAAACAGGCTGTTATCTTTTTCAGTAATTATAAGCCTGGGCTTTCTGTTGCTGGTATCTCTCGGGGTTACAGCCATCATCGATGGTTTTAGCGAACGGCTCAGGGCGCATTTTCCCGAAGTAACCGTTGTGGTTTTTTACATCCTTAATGTTCTAATTACATTGGTAGTAACCACGCTGATTTTTGGCGTAATCTTTAAAGTGTTGCCTGACGCTAAAATTAAGTGGAAAGATGTGCTGGCCGGAGCTATAGCAACCAGCCTGCTTTTTATGCTGGGCAAATTTGGTATTTCGTTTTATATAAGCAAAAGCAATGTAGGCAGCACTTATGGAACAGCGGGGTCGCTGGTAGTACTGCTATTATGGGTGTATTATAGTTCCATTATTTTATATCTGGGGGCCGAATTTACCAAGGCCTTTGCTGTTAAATATGGCTCGCCAATTCACCCCAACGACTATGCAGTAACCACTAAAACTATTGAAGTAGAAACCGGTAGCAAATCGGTACAAAGCGTAGAGAAAACAGATATTAAAACCGTACCGGTAACCAAACCCGCAGCGGAGAATAAAAGCTAAGTCAATCCTAAAAAAAACCGGTATCAACCTTTACGATTGATACCGGCTTTTTATTTAAGACACTCTGTTTAACTATAGTTCTTTAATCTTTATATTTTTAAACCAGGCTTCGCTACCATGATCCTGTAAGGCAATATGACCCTTTTTGGTCATGCCGTAACCTGCCGCATCTTTCCATTTTCCTTCAGCCTTTTTCTGTTTCCAGTCTGCGCTGCCTAATTCGTACTCCACAATTTTTTTACCGTTGAGCCAATGCTCCACATGGTTTTGGTTTTTTACTATGCGGCTGGTATTCCACTCACCCACCGCATTGGGTGCTGCAGCCTGTGCCGGATCCATGGCATAATTGGCCCCGGTCTTTTGCCAGTCTTCCAGCTTCGTTGGAAAATTTATGTCATCAACAATCTGGTACTCCGGGCCGCTTAAATAAGCAGCATCAAACTCTTCGCTTGCCAGGTAAATAATGCCGCTGTTACCCTTGGGCGATATCTTCCAGTCAACTGAAAGATCAAAATTTTCATACATTCCGGTGGTCATCATATCGGCCCTCATATCGCTTTTATTGGTTGAGTCGCCTTTGCAATACAGCACGCCATTAACAACCGACCACGAATCGGCAGCCTTGTTTTTGTAGGTGCGCCAGCCACTAGATGATGTTCCGTCGAACAACAATTTATAGCCATCTTTCTTTTCAGCTTCGGTTAACGAATTGCTTTCGGTTGCACTTGATGTACTTTCCATGTTCATGTTTGTTGCAGATGTACTATCCGCATCTGTTTTTGTATCGCTGGTTGTATTGCAGCCAACATTAGTTAAGGCAACAGCCGTTGCCAAACAAATTGAAACTAAAAATTTTTGCTTCATGTGTAGGTTTTTATGTGGTGATTACTTTTAAATTTTGTGGATCCCATTGAATGATCTTGTTATTAAAATAACTGTCGTTACATAACAACGCGGGTGCTGCGGCCCTATAGCCAAACAGCGAATCTTCAACTACTTTACCCTTATTGCGGATGGCTGTAGCCCAATTATAAAAGTGATCGAAATGGGCACCGTTATAGCCTTTCTCGGCTGTGTAATCCATTTGTTCAGGGGGTGTCATTGCTTTACGATTGTATACAAACTCTTTACCGCTGCCCGGAGCATTATTATTGGTTGCATTTAAAGGATCGTTCGCATCAACATGTACAGAATTCCTGAATAAAGTAACCTTATCCCATTCTACTGTCATAGCGCCTTCGCTACCAACCATGCGCAGGTAATTTGTTCCACCGGTACCGTCTATAAAATTCACCCTGCACGAAAGATTGAAAGCGGGATGATTTTTGGTTTCCGGATAATCAAACATACCAAGCATAACATCAGGTACTTCCCGCCCATCCTTCCAGTAACGTAACCCGCCGGTTGCCATCACTTTATCAGGCCCCAGTGAATTGGTTATAAAATGAAGACTGGAAAATAAATGAACAAACAAATCGCCTGAAACGCCCGTTCCGTAATCGCGGTAATTTCGCCACCGGAAAAATCGTGTTGCATCAAAAGGTCTTTTGGTGGTGTTTTCAACAAACCTGTCCCAGCCTACTGTTGAAGGAGAAGCATCGGCAGGAATAGGATATTGCCACGCCCCTGTTGGTGACATGCGTGCATAAAAAGCTTCAGCATAATTCAGTTGTCCTATCGCGCCGTCTTTCAGTAATTGTTTTGCCTTTTCATTTCCCAACGAGCTCATTCCCTGGCTTCCTACTTGTAAAACAACTTTGTTTTTAGCCTGTGCGGCAATAACTGCAGGGCCCTCTGTTATGTCATGCACCATAGGCTTTTCCACATACACAGATTTACCGCTATTCATTGCTGCTATTGATATGTCTTTATGCCAATGATCGGGCGTAGCAATAATGACCGCATCAATATCCTTCCTGTTGAGGATCTCTTTATATTCCCGGGTAATAGCAAGGTCATTACCCCATCTCTTTTTGGCATCGGCAAGCCGACCATCGTACAGGTCACAGACAGCCACCAGCTTTATTCCCGGAACTGTGATCGCCGTTGTGGCATCTGCTGTACCCATTCCACCAGCACCTATCAAAGCAATTTGCAACTGGTCGTTTGGTCCAAATTTTTGCCCGTTGCGTAGCATTTCTTCCAGGTTACGTTTGCGATCTTTTGCGGTAACAATACCCGGGATGAACGCTGCGCCAACAAGCCCCCTACTTACCTTAGTAATAAACGACCGTCGCGAATTTTCATCTTTTTCATTCATATGTAAATGTTTATAAAATTTAGAAATAACAAGAATGATTTTCAAGTTGGGATTACATGGGAAAGATATTAAACCGGTTTATTATTTTGAAGATAAGCGCTACAACGAATATAGCATTATCATTAGCCAGACCTTAAAATGCGTTTTGATTCAACTTATATTTTGATATATATCTTTCTCTTATTGAGCCACCACCCTACCAACCAGCATAACAGCATGTATGTTATTGCAAACAAAAACGAACCTAAAGAACCCGGGGCAATGGCCTGGAAAATGCTCGAGTTGATTGCCTGGTACAGCCCTTTGCCGGGAGCCACATGTATCATATAAATTACGGTAATCAACACCTCTGACAAAAGGTAAATGAAGAGTGGGTTCTTACCAAAAATCACAAAAAATTTGGTCCAGTTTAGCTTGTTGTAATTTTTAATCTCAAGCGAAAATATTAAAGCTGCTATTAACACCAGGTCTATACCGGTAGTTAGAAGCACAAAAGGGCTCGTCCATAGTTTTTTGTTGATGGGAAACGCCATATTCCACCAAAGCGCTGCGAAGATAAGTGCCACACCGGCCAGCATCAGTTTTGAAATAGTCTCATAATTTTTTCCATGTGTTTGAATGAACCTGCCTGCGTAATAACCGATGATTACGTTCACTATTGCGGGCAGTGTGCTTAACCACCCCTCAGGATCAAAAGGTATTCCCTCCCCATGATACAGGTGACTATCAGCCATTAAAAATTTATCGAAATACAAACCTGCATTACCCAATAAACTAAAAGGCTGGTTAGAATCACCAAATAGTAATAACAGCAGCCAATAGCCCACCAACAGTATAATAGAAGTAATAACTACCATTCTCTTAGACAGGTAATGAATGATTAATGACCCAAACATATAACACAAGGCAATACGTTGCAATACGCCCAAAATTCGGGTATTGATGAGGGGTGCACTGATAATTTCGCCTGCCGGGTTTACCCCAAAAAAAGGAAACCAATACATTAAATAACCAATCAAAAAAATCAGTGCCGTTCTCTTAAAAATCTTGGTTAAAAAAGAAGTATTGCTTATTAAACGATACTTATCCAAAGAGAAACTCATAGCATTACCCACGGCAAATAAAAAGGAAGGAAATACCAGGTCAGTTGGTGTAAAGCCATGCCAGCCCGCATGTTTCAACGGGCTAAATTGTTCGGCCCCACCACCCGGAGTATTTACAATTATCATGAAGCAGATTGTCATGCCTCTAAATACATCAAGAGAAAGAAAACGCTGACTGGGAACTTTCATTGGGGAAGTATTATGTACTAAGGTTGCTGGTCTGTTATGTTAGAAGAAATAAGGCTGTTTCCCTTGTTGGCAAAAACTGCAACGCCTGTGTGTTGCAACAACTGACCTGTTGAATCTTTTTGCGTAAAGTATAATGTATACCGGATGGGCTTTTTTATAAGCGTATCAGCGTAAGTAAACAAGGTGTCTTCTTTAAAACCGGTAACAGTAAAAGAAGACCGGGCAGCATCTTTTAAATGGGAACGAATAGCATCTTTGGCTATTATTTGTCGCTTATCGCTGTCGAAGCGGTTTGTTTCGCAACTACATATTGCAAGTAAAAGAAACAGGAGATACTTCATGGCAAGCTTTCAAATAAATGAGGAACTAATATACGCTTTAAGCAGATAAAGAAACGAAGCTGACAAACATTGTTTACGTTACCTGCTTATTAATTAAATCTTGTAACCTTATAATCTCTTAGTCCATTTCAGCTACATCATCCTTTAATTGTTGAGAAAGTGGATTAGCGTTATATAAGGTATTTACAAGTTTCTTAGCAGCCTGGTAATACTTTAAAGCCAACGCCATATTACCCTGTAGTTCATAAGATTTTCCAAGCTTAAAAAAACTTGTGGCGAGGTCTCTTTTAAGCTGTTCGCTGTGGGGGTTTGATTTTTCAAGCTGTAATCTTATCGCTAAACTTTGCTCAAAATAATCTTTTGCCTGTTGCAAATTGTCAAGCTGTTGGGCGATATCACCTAATTTATTGTATGAAATTGAGAGGTCTCTTTTAAGCCGCTCGCTGTGGGGGTTTGTTTTTTCAAGCTGTTGTGCTATCACTAAACTTTGCTCAAAATAATCTTTTGCCTGTTGCAAATCTCCAAGCTGTTGAGAGATATCCCCTAATTTATTATAGGAAACAGACAGGGCTCTTTTAAGCTGTTCGCTGTGGGGGTTTGATTTTTCAAGCTGTAATCTTATCGCTAAACTT
>JAJAYD010000127.1 GCA_026786345.1 Chitinophagaceae bacterium | reverse complement strand
CATGTGCCGGATTTAATTACTGCTGGTAAGGATTCGGTTGCCATAAGAATACCAAATCATCCATTAACATTAACTTTATTAGAACAATTCAGTTTCCCGCTGGCAGCGCCTAGTGCAAACCCTTTTGGCTGTATAAGTCCAACAAAAGCAATGCATGTGGAAGAATATTTTAATAATCAACTGCAAATGGTTCTTGATGGAGGCAACTGCAAAAATGGCATCGAATCAACTATTATCGGATTTAAAAATGATAAACCTGTTCTTTATAGATTAGGAGCAATTTCTACTGAACAGATTGAAAAAATAGTTGGTAAGATTGAAATTAGAAATAAAAATGAATCTTCTCCGGATGCGCCAGGGATGCTTATGAGACATTATGCGCCTTTAACAAATACTTACCTGGTAACGAATATTGAAGAAGCTGTCAAATCGTTTCCAGGTAAGAAAATCGGCCTATTGCTGTTTTGTAAGAAAGTAAATGCACAACACATCATCCACCAGGAAATATTGTCAAAGAATGGTGACTTCAAAGAAGCTGCAGCTAACCTATATGCTGCTTTGCATTTGTTAGACAAACTAAAGCTGGATATAATTATTGCTGAAAGGTTGCCCGATGTGGAATTGGGAAAATCAATCAACGATAAATTAGAGCGTGCAACAAAAATATGAATCACCGAAAAAAGGGGTAAAAAAATCTGGTATTAAGGAACTTCCGGAGTGTATTGTGTTCATTCCAGGAATAACAAGACAAGTCTACCTTCCACAGGCTTTGGTACGGAAAGCAAAAAACCGGTGTTGTAAATATTTTAGTTGAAAAAAACTACCTGGTGGGTTAATCGTAACGCTTCTGATACCATAATTACATTTTGTTTTTCGGCAATTTATAAGAATATCGGGCGGTGGTTTGTTTTGTTTTTCATAAAATTAATTTATGTTGTACATAACGAAAATAAATATAGTTTATCGACCTCCGATGCCGAATATTGTGTTTAGAAAAAATATAATATGATAAAAATTACAGTAGCGAAAGGCGACGGTATTGGTCCGGAAATAATGGACGCAACATTGGAAATCATTTTAGCCGCAGGTGCCAATGTAGAAATTGAAGAAATTGAAGTGGGGGAAAAAGTTTACCTGGCAGGAAACACCTCCGGCATCTCTGCAGAATCATGGGATGTCATTAGAAGGAACAAAATATTTTTGAAAGCGCCAATCACAACGCCCCAGGGAGGAGGTTATAAAAGTTTAAACGTAACTACCCGTAAGTTCCTGGGCCTGTATTCAAATGTGCGCCCATGTATGAGTTTACATCCTTTTGTGAGAACAAAACATCCTGTTATGGATATTGTAATTGTAAGGGAGAATGAAGAGGATTTATATGCTGGCATAGAACATCAACAAACCGATGAAGTTGTACAATGCTTGAAATTGATAAGCAGACCAGGCTGCGAAAAGATCGTTCGCTATGCCTTTGAGTACGCCAAACAGCAAAATAGGAAGAAAGTAACCTGCTTTACCAAGGATAATATTATGAAACAAAGTGATGGTTTGTTTCACAAGGTATTTGACGAAATAGCAAAGGAATATCCGGAAATAGAAAATGAACACTGGATTATTGATATAGGCGCTGCAAAAATGGCTGACACACCGGAAGTATTTGATGTCCTGGTTATGCCAAATTTATATGGTGATATATTGTCTGATATTGCTGCCCAAATTACAGGATCCGTGGGACTGGCAGGTTCGGCAAACATAGGTGAAGAATGCGCTATGTTTGAAGCAATACACGGTTCTGCCCCAAGAAGGGCAGGGCAAAATTTAGCCAATCCATCTGGTTTATTACAGGGCGCTATCATGATGCTTAATCATATTGGAGAAACTGCCGTTGCTGAAAAAGTTCAAAACGCATGGCTCAAAACTCTGGAAGATGGAATACATACTTACGATATATATAAAGAAGGAACCAGTAAGCAAAAAGTAGGCACTAAAGAATTTGCGAAGGCCGTAATTGCAAATTTAGGCTCCAAACCAAACCAGCTCAAAGCTGTTTCGTACGCAAAAAACACCGCACTTAAATTACCAAAATACAAAAAGAAACAAGCGGCAGTTAAAGAATTGGAAGGTGTTGACCTGTTTGTTCATTGGAATGGTACTGAAGCAAATGAATTGGCACAAATAGTTCAAAAAATAGAGTTTGACCAAATAAAACTGACCATGATTACCAATAGGGGTATAAAAGTGTGGCCTGAAGGATTTAAAGAAACGTTTTGTACAGACCACTGGCGTTGTCGTTTTAAACCTACAATGGGTAATAAGATGACAAAAAATCATATTATTGACTTACTATCCAGGTGTTTGGAGAATAATATCGATAATATTAAGACGGAAAATCTCTACAGTTTTGACGGCAACCCGGGGTATTCATTGGGCCAGGGACAATAATTAAAAAAATTAATTATAATGACTATACAACTAATACAGGGGCAATTCAATGCAACTGATGCGCTTGCGCTAATTACTCAAATGATTCAGATTAAAATTAAGTTTCACGAAAATAAAATCAATGGCGAAAGCAATGAAGATGATATAAAAAGCAGGGAATCAAAGATTAAAAGGCTTCAAAAGAATTTACATGAAATTCGGCAGGAAATTGCGGCTACAGGGAAGTTAGTCACAATTCATTCAACTATTGAAATTGAATGAACCAAAGAAAAAAGAAGTTGTTCAAAGGCCGGGAATTAGTTATCGCTACTAAACACGAAAAAGAAAAAGTTATTGCACCGCTTTTAGAACAAGCATTGGGTGTGACCTGCATTATAAATGAAAAATTTGATACAGATGTTTTTGGCACTTTCACAGGTGAGATAGAACGAGAACTTGACCCGGTTTCCACAGCAAGGCAAAAATGTTTGAGGGCAATGGAATTAACTAATTGCGATTTAGGCATAGCAAGCGAAGGCTCGTTTGGACCACACCCATCAATGTTTTTCATAAGTGCAGACGATGAGTTTTTGATTTTTATTGACAAGTTGAATCATTTAGAAATTATAGTAAGAGAATTGAGTACTGAAACAAACTTTACCGGTAGAGAGATTAAATCCGAAAAAGAACTAATGGAATTTGCAGATAGAGTAAACTTCCCATCTCACGGACTTATCCTTCGCAGAGCGAAAGCTGAAAACAAAGACATAATTAAAGGGATTACAGATATAAATCAATTAAAAGAAGCTTTCAAAAAACTTTTTGAAGAGTTTAATTCTGTTTATGCAGAAACTGATATGAGGGCGTTATTTAATCCCTCTCGCATGAAAGTAATTGAAGCTGCAACGAAAAAATTAGTAGACAAAATAAGTTCTTTATGTCCTCACTGTAATAAGCCTGGCTTTGGAATTACCGACGCTAAAAGAGGTTTAAAATGTAGTTTATGCGGTTCACCCACAAATTCAACATTAAGTTATATCTACGTTTGCCAGCATTGTCAATACACAAAAGAAGATAGGTATCCGCATAAAAAAACGACCGAAGACCCTATGTATTGCGACTATTGCAACCCTTGAAACAAACGACAAAGAAATTATGCTAAACGGCTAAAGACAATAACTACTACATTAAGGTAGCCGGAAACCACCTAACCGACCCTACTTTAAGCTGTGAAAATTACTTATGACGGATAACAAATTTTATTTCATCTTTCAACAAATAGCAGGATTTTCACCGTTGAAGACGTCTAACGATTGACAATACCATTACCACCAACAAACCGGTTTGCGTACCGAGCATCGTTAGGGCAGCAGGTTGGAGCTTCAGCACCAGGCCACTGCCATTCCTCCCGCACCGGCTTTATAAAAGAAGTCTTTTGCTCCGCAATAGATGTGTTGTCTATTCATTCAAAACCTCCTATACTTGGCGGTAAAGAAAGCTTACATGCTTTCTCAAATACACAATCGGCGGCAGGATTTGCAAAAGTTGTGTTCAAATGCTTAAGAGTAAGAAATGAAGATTTGTATATTTATGAGTTAGCAGCAAGGCAAGCGCTAAATCCATACAGTCTGACCTTCAACATAATATTGAGTTGCTTAGCCTGACCGTTTAAAGTAACTTTAAAACAGAGTTTAAAATATAATATTATGGTTGCAGTTGTAGGAGCTTATCAAAACGGCTCTGTAAAACTGGACAAGGAATATGTAAAGAATATCCGGTAAAAGTCATAGTAACATTTTTAAAAGATGTACAAAATCAGCCAGACAGAGGATTATCGCTAAGTGACTTTTCATTTTCGAAAAGCCAACAGAACCTGGAAAATTACAAGGGGTCTTTTAGTGAAGGAGTTATTGAAGAAAGAAGGACGGAATTATGAAAATATTTTTAGACACTTCTGCTTTATTTAAACTTTAGCATAATAAACAGGCACAGCAGAACTTGATAGAACCGCCAAGACGCTAATAAAAGTATTGCCAATAATGGGATGGTTGGAGCTATCAGCAGCAGTTCGATATTCATTGGCAGTTTCAGCTTGAAATTATAAATTAAGCCGCAATAGAAACCATCAAACTTTATATCTTTAATTGGCTTCAGTTGTTGGCAGAAGGAACACAGAATACCCCCACAACGCCAATCCGTAACGTTGTACGACACTGTAAAAAAAAACCGTCTGCGTAAATTTATAGTTTTTTTGCTCGGTGGACTTTGACTAAAACAACAGTTTTCTGTATCGACAACCTGACTTATTTAATTGCGGTAAACTTGCTCAATAATAAAAGATAATTAAACGGACAGTGAAACACAACTTACCAGCTTTTGTGTAAAGGCAAAGTCCCTTTCAGAAGACTTTGCGTAGAAGCCGCTCCGAAATTAAGTGCACATTACGAGGAATGAAGGATAATTCTTTTAATGATACCACATTAGAAGCTCACTATAGAGTTTTACAAATGCCAAATTGAATTCTAATAACATCAGTTCGGAGCGGGAAGATTTTCTTAAGAGCTAATTTCAAGCTTATATCCTTTGCCGCGGATAACAACAATTTTGACACTCGGGTCAAGTTCCAGTTTTTTTCTAAGTTTTGATATAAACATATCGAGGCTGCGGCCTACAATAACTCCTTCGTCTTCCCATATCTCTTTTTGTAACCGGCTTCGCTCTATAGCCTCGTTAGGAGACAACGCGAAAATGCGTAGTACACGGGATTCAGTTTTTGTCAATTCTATGGTCTGTCCATTTATCATGAGCTTACGAGCCTCCGTGTCGAACGTCATTGACCCCAAAGTGAATATGCCAGTAGGCTGACTGTCAGGTAAGGCTCTCCGCGGCTTGACAGATCTCAAAAAAATAAATCCAATAAATGCTAAAGGCAACAGAGCGCTCAAAAAATATCCATTCTTTGCTGTAGCGATACCCGTTGGTTTAAATTTAATGTTAATCATGTAACATGCTATGGGTTGCCTTCTCCCTATACAGGCTACAATATCATCCTTCTTATTTTTTGATATAGCATATCCATAGGCTACACTGGCATTGGCACAGTTAAGTACGTTAACAACGTAATCACTTGCGAGCGGGTCTTTAGCTAACAAACGCTGAGTAGTTTTTACCAGCAAGTCGGGTTGAAAAGTAAAGGCATTCTCAAAACTGATTTGGTATTCATTGTCGGCGATCTTTTTTACCGGAAGTACCCGTGATGTACTGTCGTTCGACTGAAGGAGTATTTCATGTCCGATGCGGCGAAGCAAAACTTCCCTTCTGGCAAAGTCAAAGTCATCATTGCCGGTAATAGTGAAAGCCACGCAGATTATAGAGATAAACAAGAGTAGTAATGATACGGCCATGTTCTTCCGTTTATCGGGCAGGAGATTTTTCCTATATAGCATAGTGTCAAGATATTATTTACAAAGTTTACACTCTTATTTACAATCAAAGACCCCCAGGCTGAAATAAATCAAAGTATTTTGTTGCACCAACTTTAAAAGGATATGAAAAATAAAAGAAATGCCCTAAGTGATTCTGATTTATCGGGAGATAGATCTATGTCAATTAAACCTACAAAAAATATGAAAAAAGTTATTTATGCGCTGATCTTACCGCTGGTTGTGGTAAGCGGACTAGTATTTGCTAATCGCGAAATCAAAAATGAAACTTCTAAAAAAACAACCCCAAAAACAGAGAAGGTCGGAACTGCAAAGATCGTTTTTAAATCTACAGATGGCGGACAAACCTGGCAGGACATCAGCAAAGGGCTGCCCGAAAATTTGCGGAAAGATAGTATCCGGGGAAATAGCTTCTTTGTAAATGATAAAGGGTTGTTTTTAAGGGTTGGAAGACAAATCTATCACAGTACAGCAAATACCACCCCTCCTTTTTGGACCAAAGAGATTTCCCCTGACAGCCTGTCCCGGTTCATCGGGGAAAATAGCAGCATTGCCCCCGGTAAGTCCGGGATAGTTGGCAACAATTACTGGGGTGTAAATGTGAAAAAAGCAAACGGAACGAGTATATGGTCGCCGATATTCGACAATTCTCATGGGCCACGACTACGCAGCGCTTTTGAAACTGCCGGAGGTAAAATTTTCATCGGCACCGACGAAGGCATTTTTAAAACTGATAACAGTGGAAAAACCTGGAAACTTGTCTATGCCGGAGGCTTTGTTGGGCATTTGGCAGAAGCAAATGGCGTACTGCTGGCGATCGGTATGAAAAGGATAATAAGATCGACCGATAATGGCGAAAATTGGTCGCGGGTGATTAGTGAGGACAGTGTGGCTTTCGATGTAAAAACGATCAGAGGTGGATTCGCTGCTATCACTTCCAATTCAGACTCGAATACCGTGAATACCAGTAGGCTAAGTACATCCTACGACGGCGGTAAAACCTGGCAGCCCATAGATGCCGGCCTTCAGGACAAAATTGATTCAATAGGGCGGACCTGGAATGATCGCCCTTTTCTGCAACGCTCCATGACTTCAATTATCCAGGTTGGTGAAAACTTCTTTTGTGCTCATGCTGACGGCATTTTCAAATCATCAGACAAAGGAAAAACATGGAAATTATTACTTCGTTCTGTAGAAGATAAGGTCTTCAATTTATTTGTTTCAGGCAACGTGATCTATGCCATACCCAGCAAAGGTGGATGTTGAAAAAAATTTTCCCAGCAACGTCTACGGGATGGAACGTTGCGATTCACTGCACAATACACAGTAAATACACCGCCACGTCCCCTCCGGGAGACATTGCGGCAAATGAAATTAAACCTACAAAAAATATGAAAAAAGTTATTTATGCGCTGATCTTACCGCTGGTTGTGGTAAGCGGACTAGTATTTGCAAATCGCGAAATCAAAAATGAAACTTCTAAAAAATCAACCTCAAAGCCACTCTCTGCTGCTGAAAGGAAAGCCCAATTGAAAAGATGGGAGGCTACCCCAGATGGTATAATGTACAAAAAATGGGAAGCGTCTCCCGCAGGTAAAAAAGTGTATGCCGCTGAAGCTAAAATAACGAAGCACATTAAGGATTTAACCACTATGGAGGGAGTTGTAACCTCTCTTTCTCTTCCGCCAGGCTCAAGATTAGGTTTCGGAGTGATGGTCAGGATTAATGGCGACGATTACATTCTTAGTTTTGGTCCGGAAAAGTCTGACAAGAATTTTTTGAACTTTAACAATGAATTTCAGCAATTGCATAGCCTGAAAGTTAACGACAAAATAATTATAAGAAGCCATTGGGTATCGCATGCGCCCAAGTATTCATATCCAATAATATCGGGCGACTATGTAGAACGAGATAGTAAAATAATTTATAAACGTGCCCCTAGCAAAGGCGGTTGCTGAGTAAATAAATTATGAAATACACACACGTATATGCTTTGTTCCTGATGTCTGTCTTTTACACCTCCTGTGGACAAAAGCAGGCTGAACCACATGCAGATAATATCAATTACGATATTAAAGACACAGTCACTTAGTGCATCGTTATGATGGAAAGACCATCACTGACTTTAAAAGTGCAGCCGGTCCGAAATAACTTGTTTAGCCGACAATTTTAAGGTGGAATTATACTTCAAGGCGGTACATTTTTCTGCATCGACAAGTGGTCGTTATTTTTACCCGCTAGACTTTTTATTTTAGATTTTAAAGTAAAAATTAGCATACATATTAACAATAACTCAGAGCTGACAAAAGAGATACAGCCGTGTACAACAATGTGACCTATGAATAATAGGCATTATAAAATTGCGACTGCCCCACTTAGGGCGCATTTCAAATTGTCGCTGTTTATCTGCTTCGATAGTGGTTTCAATCTGCTCGTCATTGGCAGGAACGAAGCAATCCACTAATCAACCATGTTGACAAGTGGCTGGGGATTGCTTCACCAAGCTTCGCAAAGTTCGCAATGACGGCTACTTATTATCTGCGACAATCTGAAATGCACCCCCACTTATCATTTAATTATAAAGTACTATTTTGCTTTTGGGTTTAAACGGAACCTCCGGTTTTCGAATTTCACAACTTCATAAACTTATTAACCTTATGAACCTTGACAACCTTAATGATCTTCCGGAATGGAAAGATCGGGAAGTGGATGACGAAGATGACATGGAAGCCTGGAAGCCAAATCCTACCCTTGATGCATGTAAAGCAATGTATGGGAAATGGAACGAAATTGTGGGCATGCTAAATGGCGCATTAGGATCGTTGAAAGATCTTTCGGACAAGGATGACGATGGATCTTTTACAAAAGAACAGAAGGAAATGATACTTGGAGATGCTTATGAAACGGGCGTAAAAATAAGAAGTTCCGAGGCGGGTGGCATTTATATAATAAGAATGGAGAATGCCGCTATCATAAGAAAGAATGCGCAATACATAAAAACCGCCATTTTAGGAATGATGATTGAAGGGGAAATTGAGGAAGATTATGGAGAAATCATCCGTAACGAAATAGATGCCTTCCGTGACCTTTTTAAAACATGGATCGTTATATTAGAAAAAGACGAGTATACAGATGAATGGGGCCTCTTTGTATGAGTGTATGCCAGCACACTGAAGTTTAATCCGTCCCAGGTTGTTGAATCTGCTCTAAAAGAGCACCCCGAACTTAGGACACATTTCATTTTCTAAACAACCCACTTACTCCCTTTCCTCATCCCCCTTACGATTGTAAAAATTCACATTCACCTGGTAGCCTTCGTAATTGGTAAGCAGTTCTACTTCGGCAAAAAATCTTTTGTATTGCGGGTGTAGTACATCCAGTCTTAACGAGCTGACCGTAAAGCGAACCTCTTCCGATGGTTCTTCATATACGCCGGTAAAGCCA
The DNA here is from genome assembly GCA_026786345.1 of Chitinophagaceae bacterium. Classification (GTDB taxonomy): domain Bacteria; phylum Bacteroidota; class Bacteroidia; order Chitinophagales; family Chitinophagaceae; genus Segetibacter. The sequence goes on along the minus strand of JAJAYD010000127.1, from coordinate 2,219 downwards.
GCGGTGCTAACATCAATTAATTTTAGTTTGCTCTTGCTCAGCAGCCGGTATAGATTTTTGTATGCAGTGGTTGCTGCTTTATAATCATCGCCCTTATAAAAAACTCCCTGCCAACTTGCGGTGGTATCTTCTACCGAATGCGATCCGTAGATGACGCAATTGTTGGCACCGGGTAACTCAACCGTTGATTGATACAAATCGTACTCGCCCTGGTTAATAACCGTCTGCCCTTTTATGTTTTTAAAGTTGTACCTAAAATCGACTACTATCTTTTCGAGGGCGTTATTAAATTGATGAGAGGGAAGGGTCGCTTTGTAAAACTGTGCCGGCAGCACATTTACAGTTACCGATAACAGTGTAAATAATAAAAATCGTTGGAACATAGAATGGATTTTTGAATTAAAATGAAAATTAAAGTTTCTCATGCTTAACAGCCAGGCATGTGACTATCTATATCCATCCGAATAATTTATAAACACTGGTTTCAATTTGAGAATTCACCACCATGTTTGGATTGTGGTCAACCATTGTCGATTACTTATGCCTTATGCAGTTTCACGCAAAGACACAAAGAAAGACCACGCAAAGGTGGGCAAGAAGAAAAGGTTTGTCTTTGCCCCTCGACTCCTTTTTTTCGTTGCCTGCCCGTCCGGTAAGGCGGCGGTGAAATTTTCTTAAGTAAACCACATTGATTGGTCAGTGTACATTTTATCAGGTAAACTCTTCCGATCTACCACAAAGCCTGGAAAACGCACCTTGCTTGCAATTGTATTTGTTGCTTGTCTTCAACCTAAAACCCGATTAAAAATGTGCCCGCTATAACAGGTGATTGGTTTAATTTGCAGCCCTATAAATTTGACCTGATATGAACCACGGATATTTTAATTACCCTATGCCCGCAAACGAGCCTGTTTTGCAATATGCACCCGGTAGTGCCGAAAGAATTGCTCTTAAAAAAGTATTGGCCGACCTAAAGAAGAAACCGGCTGATATACCCATGTACATTGGGTCGAAGGCAGTAAAGACAGGTAACAAAGTTGCCATCCATCCGCCACACGAAAAAGAATTTGTATTGGGCCATTTTCACCAGGGCGATGAAAAACATGTACGTCTTGCAATAGATGCAGCGATGAAGGCAAGGGAAGATTGGGCCAACAGCAGTTGGGAATTCAGAGCCCACATTTTTTTAAAAGCCGCCGATCTTTTGGCCACTAAATATCGCTTTCATATTAATGGTACTACCATGCTGGGCCAAAGCAAAAATGCTTACCAGGCCGAGATTGACAGTGCCTGTGAGTTGATAGATTTTCTTCGCTTTAATGTGCATTTTTTAAGTGAGATATACAAACAGCAACCACTGTCATCTGCAGGTATGCACAACCGTACTGAGTGGCGTGCATTGGAAGGTTTTGTGCTGGCTGTAACACCTTTTAATTTTACCGCTATCGCGGGAAACTTACCAACAAGTGCTGCTATGTGTGGCAACGTAGTGGTTTGGAAACCTGCCAATACTCAGGTGTTCTCTGCACAAATGATTATGCGTATTTTAAAAGAAGCAGGTCTGCCGGATGGCGTTATTAACCTGGTGTATGTTGATGGTCCAACATTGGGTAATGTTTGTTTATCGCACCCCGATTTTGGTGGGGTACATTTTACAGGATCAACAGGTGTGTTTAACCAAATGTGGAAGACCATAGGCGAAAATGTAGGTACTTATAAATCGTACCCTAGAATAGTAGGAGAAACGGGGGGAAAAGACTTTGTAATTGCCCATTCCAGTGCGGATGTAGATACGGTGGTTACGGCATTAGCCAGGGGTGCTTTTGAGTACCAGGGACAAAAATGTTCAGCGGCTTCAAGGGCATATATTCCATCTAACCTGGCCGAAGAAATAAAAACCAAACTGGTAGCCCAAATTCAAAGCATGAAGATGGGAACGGTTGAAGACTTTGGCAATTTTGTAAATGCGGTTATTGATGAGAAAAGTTTTGATAAGATAAAGACATACATTGATGCGGCCCGTAAAGACCGCAAGGCAACTATTTTAGTTGGTGGCAAATGTGATAAAACCGAAGGATACTTTATTGAGCCAACAGTTATAGAAGCCAGGGATCCAAAATATGTAACCATGTGTGAGGAGATATTTGGCCCGGTGCTTACCATTTATGTGTACGATGCCAATCGTTATGAAGAAACTCTTGATTTGCTTGACAAGACTT
>JAJAYD010000126.1 GCA_026786345.1 Chitinophagaceae bacterium | reverse complement strand
GGAAACAATGGTAATGTCAGTACCACTCTTAATAATTTCCGGCTTACCTAAAGGCACCGTGTATCCTAATAAGTTAACAGGAAGTTTTTCCTTCAGCCTGTAACCATTTAAACACTCAATCATCAAGGCCGGATCATTCGCCTTCAACAAAGTATTATACATGCCGATCGCTTGGACCATGTTACGTGGAACACATACATACATACCGCGAAGTGAGTTAATGATCATCCCCATAGGCGAGCCGCTGTGCCAAATACCCTCCAACCTGTGACCACGGCTGCGTACAATAAGCGGGCAGCTTTGCTGTGCCTTTGTTCTAAAATGTGTTGTAGCAACATCATCGCTCAATGGCTGCAACCCGTAAAGTAAATAATCCAGGTATTGAATTTCAGCAATAGGACGTAATCCACGCAATGCCATTCCTATACCTTGCCCAATTATAGTAAGCTCCCTGATGCCGGTATCAAAAACCCTGTTAGTTCCATATTTCTGTTGCATGCCCGACAAGCCCTGGTTCACATCGCCAATAAGTCCAACATCTTCTCCAAAGGCAAATACCCTTTCATCACTTGCGAGCAATAAATCAAAATACTTATTAAGTACTTCGTAACCATTTATCGCAGGCGCATCAGCAGGAATATCTGGCTTTACCTCCAGTACTTTTAACGCTGATTTTTCACCTTCATTATACAAATGCGTATTGAAAAGCTCCTGGTTTTCTTTTTTAAGTTGCTTATAATAATCCTTTACAGGTTGAGATAAAGGAGCTAGTTGTACAATTTGCGAAAGTGTTCGCATTACATCCCTTCGCATTGGTTCGCGGCTATGGACTAAATCATGAGCTAGTTGGCCAATTTTTTCGCTTATACTTTTGTTTTCAATTTTTAAATTTTGAACCAGGTCTGATAATGTATTTACCTGGATTTTTATGGGTTGAAGGAATTTGTCCCACGCCTTTGCCCTGCTATCCCTGGCAAACTCTTTGGCTGCACTTTCAATATCACCCAGTTCATCCTCACTGGCAAGGCCATTAGCCAGTAACCATTCCCTTAATTTCTTAATGGCATCCCATTCCTTTTCCCATGCCAATCGCTCACCTGGCTTGTAACGTTCCTGGCTACCGCTTGTAGAGTGTCCCTGGGGTTGCGTAATTTCTTCAACGTGAAATATTGCTGGTACATGTGTTTCTCTCATTTCTTCCAACGCACCTTCAAAAACCTCGCACATACCTGCGTAGTCCCAACCCTTTACCTTATAAATATTAATGCCGTTGCTGGTAGTGGTTTTTTGCATACCCGACAAAGCAGTTGAAATAGAACCTTTGGTAGTTTGGTATTTTTTAGGAACTGATATTCCATAACCATCATCCCACACAAATACAGCTAAAGGAACCTGCAATACACCGGCTGCATTAATAGTTTCCCAAAAATGACCCTCGCTGGTGCTGGCATCGCCAATAGTGCAAAAGCAAATTTCTTCACCATTATTACTGAGTTTATCAAACTGTTTTACACCCTTGCTGTTTCTAAATACTTTGGAAGCAAATGCTAAGCCCAGGGCCCTGGGCATTTGGCCGGCAGTTGGTGCAATATCGCTGGATATATTTTTCAGATCCGCCAGGTTCAACCATTCACCATCTTCGTTAACAAAACGAGTTGCAAAATGCGAGTTCATTTGCCTGCCAGCGCTAAAAGGATCATTATTTAAATCGGGGTCAGCGTATAGCTGTGCAAAAAATTGTTCAATGGTGGCCAGGCCTGTTGCAAACATAAAAGTCTGGTCGCGGTAATAACCGGCTCTAAAATCTCCCGGCTTAAAAAATTTGGCCATAGCTATTTGAGCTATTTCCTTACCATCGCCAAAAATTCCAAATTTAGCTTTGCCTGTTAACACTTCTCTTCTTGCCAATAAACTAGCCTCACGGCTTTCAACGGCAACCTGGAAATCTTTCAACACTTCCTGCCGAAAACCATCATAAGACATTACGTCCTCGTTAAGAATTGTTGATTGAGCATTTTCCATGTGGCAAAAATATTATTTTACGGCTTATTTAAACTTTTTTCAGGCCGACATACGAAAATCGTATAATCATCGCTAAAAAATCATTTTTCACCTGTTTTATAAAAAGGCAATTAATAAAATCTTAAATTCAACAGTCGGTTCAATTTAGGCACAATCTTTTCGTTGTACGCATTAACTTTACAATCATCAATTAAAGTAACTTTTTTACTATGAAAAAAATTTCCATTCTTCTTTCCAGTCTATTTATAGTTGGCATGTTGCATGCACAAACAACCGCAACTGTAGCCCCACAAGCGCCTGTCGGCGATATTACTAAAGTGTTGGATATCAAAGAAACCAACCACGATTTTGGTAAAATACCTTACGGTAAGCCAGCCGAGTACGATGTGCTTATTAAAAACATAAGTAACGACTCAATTAAAATTGAAAATGTAAAAGTAGGTTGCGGATGCACTACTCCTAAATACCAGCAGGGTCAGGCTTACGCACCCGGCGAAACTTTTAAAGTAACTCTTGGGTTCAATGGCTATACCGAAGGACCATTTACAAAATATGCCGACATATTTTTTAGCAATGGAATGAGCAAGCAGGTAATTTTTACCGGGACCGGTTACAAAGTTCCTGAGCAAGCTGCGCCGGCGAATATCAGTATTAAGAAAATGAAAACGTCAGTTAATTAATTTTAACTATCAGTGCAAACCCTCAACCTTAATCTTTTTAAATTTCAATTTTGATGAAAAAATTATCATTCCTACTTGTAATGCTGCTTTCAGTAGCAGGTGCCTTTGCCCAAACCAAAAGCCTGGAGTTTAAAGACACAAAACACAGTTTTGGAAAAATAAGCCAACACACTCCGGTTACTTATATATTTAATTTTAAGAACATAGCGGCAAAGCCAATAGTTATTGAAAGCGCTGTTGCTGAGTGCGGTTGTACTACACCCGTTTATCCAAAAGGTGTAATTGCCAAGGGAGCCAGCAACACAGTAAAAGTTACTTACAATGCCGAGGCCATGGGCGCTTTTACAAAGAGAGTTACGGTAAAACTTGCAAATGTTGCAGAGCCAATCGTTTTAACAATTGATGGTGAAGTTATAGACGGCAAAACAGCCGCAACCGAAAAGCCGGTCAAAAGCTAATATCATCCTTATATTATTTTAAAAAGACTGTTACGTTGTAACAGTTTTTTTTGTTTAGGGCCTAACGGCTAACGCAGAAGGCAAAAGGGTTAACGCTTAACGCCTAACGCAAAACGCAAAAGGCTGAGGGCTGGAAGCTTAACGCAGAAGGCCGATGACTTAACGCTTCCAAACTAAGGGATATTAAATTGGCTACCACTAACTGCTATCTAATATTGTCCATCGACTTGCGGCTATTGTATACAGGCTATTGGCTATTGGCTGTTGGCTATTGACTTATGCCTATTGGATATTGGCTATTGGCTATTGGCTATTGGCTATTGACTATTGACTATTGGCTATTGGCTTTTGGCTATTGACTAGAGGCTATTGGCGATTGGCAATTGCCTAATGGCTAATGGCTTTTGACTATTGGCTATTCGCGTTTGACTATTGACTTATGGGTTTTGAGGTGTGGGGGCAAATTTGGTTCGGATAAAAGCGAATCAATCATGTCCTCAAAAACAATATTAAAATCACGAACCAAAAGGATTTCTTTGTGATGTTTTTTACTCTTTATTTTATCCTGACG
>JAJAYD010000125.1 GCA_026786345.1 Chitinophagaceae bacterium | reverse complement strand
TGCAAAAGAGATATTAACCACAGAGAAAAACAAGAGTCTTTCACAGAGGACACAAAGATTTAAATCTGGCTTTTGTCTGTACTTCTTTCTTTGTGTACTCTGTGGTTACCTTTTTTTGACTTTAGTTAGATGTGTCCACACGATAGGCAAGTGTAACGGGGCAGGCAGCAACAATGATCCACCTGAAATACTACTGCCGGCTACCCAAAAAAAACTCCTGAACTTTTAATGGTGCAGATCAATTAAGAAATACCTGCTACAAAGAATATCTCTTTATCAGCACAAAAGGATTTTTTATATTTTCCCTGCTGTTATTCAGGATCAGTTCGGCAGCCAGTTCACCCATTTTACAATGGTCGGTTGATAGCACCGTTATACCATCCAGTAATACTTCTTTGAGTGGTGTTTCATTGTAGGAAATAATACCTACATCTTTCCCCGGCTTTAAGTTTTGCAACGTGCAAATTTTAGCAAGGTTCGCAAGATCTTTTTCCTCAATCACTATAAATACATCTCCTTTATTAACGGGCGTATCTATGGTAATTTCATTTATAATGTGCGACTTATATTGATTCTGCATACAGAACTTTTTAAAGCCCACCACAATTTCCGGGGGATAAGGTACCGTTGTGGGATTAACGAGATAAAATTTACTGTACTTCCTCAATAGCTGTAGCGCATCGTCCAAAGCATTGATAATGTCGTTCTCAAAGTCCTGGTAAACTGCGCCGCATTTTAAATTAACATTGGGGATTTTGTTATCTAATAAGATGAGCTTTTCCGGTGGTATTGTTTTAATGATGGAAAGTGCTTCAGCCGGATTTTCGTAGAAGTAAGGCATGATTACAAAATAATTGTAATCATTTAAATTATTTTCTACCAGGGTTCTTAAAACCTTTACGCTAAAGTGATGAATTTTTAAATCAACTACTGCTGTAGGACCCAGCCTGTCGATAAAGGATTGATAGATCTGTTTTTTATAATTACTGATCTTATTAAATAGCAAGAGCACTTTAACAGGAGCATCGATGTTGATGTCGTTAATGTAATACCCCTTGCCTTTAACAGGTACAATGGTTCCTTTTTCGCGTAAAACATTGTATGCTTTTTCAACCGTTACCCTTGAAACAAAATACTCTTCGCTCAATTCGTTTATTGATAGAATCTTTTGTCCTTTTTTGAGGGTGCCCCGGCGTACTGCTTCGGTTACTGCATTTACTACCTGTATATATTTTGGCACTGGATTTTCAAGTCCAATATTCATTGACATGATCATACTAGCAATTGTTAGATGAATAGAAATATTTGTTTGTTTTCTAAAGGCTCTATCTTTTTAATCAATCTCCGACTGGTAACATATAATCAGCCAAAAGAAACCGGTAAGAACTACAAGGCTGGATTGAAATGTTACGCCATAAAAACATTCGAACAGTTGTAACCAGTCATACCATAAACCGTTTGGTTATTGTACTGTGTTTCCACAAATTCTAAAGGCCAGGTTGGCATTGTTACTACCCGTTCTCTGGTACATCGGGGTTACTCATATCTTCATTGTCTTCAACAAATCGTCACCTGCCTTTTGCCCAGCCAACTGACCACCATCTGCAATGATTACCTGTCCTGTTATAAAACTGCTGTCGTCACTTGCAAGAAATAAGAATACGGGTGCTATTTCCTCTGGTGTTCCCGGCCGGTTCATTGGTATATATTGCTTTACAAAATTGTTGGTGAATGCCGGTGTATCTATTTCTTTTGACATAGGGGTTTGAATATATCCCGGGCAAACAGCATTGACCCGGATGCCTACATGAGCCAGCTCGATAGCCATTGTTTTTGTAAGCATGATGCTACCGGCTTTTGATGCATTGTAATGTGCATAGCCAAACTCACCATCCAAACCGTTTTTGCTCGCCATATTTACCACCACGCCTTCTCTTCTGGCAGCCATTAACCGGCAAACACTTTGGGCTACGTAAAACATTCCGGTGAGGTTAACATCAATAACCTGTTTCCACTCCGCTTCTTCAATTTCCAAAAACGGTGTTTCAAAAGCTACACCTGCATTGTTGATCAGTATGTCTATCGGCTGAATACCATCGGCGTACTGAACCGCATCTTCAACTTGGTCCCGTTTACTTACATCAACGTGGTAACTGTAAACAGCAGCAGCTACTCCATTCAACGCTTCTGAAGCTGCTGCAAGGTTTTCCTGGTTGCAGTCGAACAATGTTAATACTGCACCTTCATTGGCAAACTGCTTTGCTATTTCTAATCCTATCCCTCTTGCGGCGCCGGTAACTAAAACATGGCGGTTCAAAAAACGACGGCTTTTTTCCATTTTGTAATTATATGAACCTTTAAACCTTTAGTGAAAGTATTAATTTTGTTTACAATTTTACTTCTTTTTTGTATACTTTTTTTATTATTTTGAGGAATTGTTTTGCATGAGTTTCCCTGCATCTTTGGTGGTGCAACTTTGACAGCTACTTTTATGAACATTGGATGCAACTAAAGGGAAAGGGCGAAAAACCTTAGCAGCGCAGCTTTTTACAACATGTACTATGGGCAAACGATATGTTTCGTGGGGTGCTTTGTTTGCATGCAACCTGATGTGGTCGCTGCAGTTTACCTGTATTAAATTAGTGCAAGACCAGGTAGGGGCATTTAGCACGGTGTTTATTCCAATGATTTTGGCTACAATTTTTATGCTTCCTTTTGTTTACAAAGATGTGCGTGCAAACAGAAAAAGGAAACTCAGCGATCTAAAGGTCTTTTTTATGCTTGCTATCATCGGACAGTTTCCTGCGCAGGTTTTAGTGACCATTGGAACACAGCAATCAACAGCAAGCAATGCCGCCATTATCAGCCTTACCCTGCCGGTGGTTTCAGCTTTGCTGGCGGTGCTAATACTCTTTGAAAAAATGAACCGACTGCGTTGGATCAGCTTTTTTATTGCGGTTACAGGTGTGGTCTTGTGTTCTTCAAAAGATATCCTCAGCATGGATTTTAGCCGGCAGTTTATTATTGGTAACGCGCTGATATTTTCAGGCGTTTTGGGAAGTGGTATCTATAATACCATTTGCAAAAAGATAGCAGCGGATTATACAGAAATGGAAATGCTTTTTTACACGTATATTTTTATGGTAGTCTTGCTTGCACCACTGGTTTGGCAATATGAACCTGCCATTTTCACAAATGTTGCCGCCTTTACTACCAATACGTGGACCGGACTATTGCTGCTTACCGTATTTCATAATTTTTTATCGATGATCTTATTTTTTAAGGCCTTGAAAAACCTGGAAGCTATACAAGTGGCGCTTTCTAATTTTTTGGTCGCCTTCTTTGCACTGCCAATAGCAATGATCTGGCTGAATGAAACAATTACATTCACTGCACTAATTGGAGGTTTACTGGTATTGGTAAGCACGTTGGCAATAAGCGTTTGGGAGTACAAACAGGCGGTACCTGTAGAAGTAATGCAACCTGGCGATATAACAAAAGCAAAAGAAGTCATCACGCTGCGGGATTGATAATGTAGCGTGAAGACAATAAAAGTAAACCGTCAGCGTGTGTATGTTTTAAAAAAATACCGCTTGCTATGAATGCCCGCTTTCTGCGACAATGCCATCGTAAACAAAAAACCGAACCGAACAATACATGAATAAACATGCTAAATGTTGGCTACAGTGCACCGTAAAAAGTACCTAATAAATAAAAAGCAGGTTTGATAGAAAGCAAAAAAGGAAAATATAAAGCCCAAATAAACCCGGAACACCTATTTAGACCTAATAACCCTACCATTATCAGAAACCATTGAACGCATGAAAACAGATTCATTAGCAAGCAAAGCTTTCACAGAATTAAGAAAAAAGATTCTAAGTAAACAATTGCCTGATAATACCCGCTTTAAAGAAGATGAGTGGGCAAAAAAGCTGGGCGTAAGCCGAATGGCAGTGAGAGAAGCTTTGACACGACTATTGGGTGAAGACCTTGTTGTGCTGGGCGAGAAGGGCGGTTTTTACATCAGACCTTTGAATCCCTCTGAGGTACATGAAATAAGGCAGCTTAGAGAAGTAATGGAGTTGGGAGCCCTGCGACTTGCATTTAAGAAAATGACGGAAGAAAAGATTTCAACCCTTGAAAAGATTTGTGATGATTATACGGGAATGATTGGAAAAGGATACTATAACGGCGCGCTGGAAGCAGATATGAAGTTTCATGAAACTTTAATTGAATATTCAGGTAACAATAAACTACTGCACGTGTACAGATCGTCACACATTCCTTTATTTCATCAAAAACTTGGTTATTCTAATAAAGATGCTGACGACTATGACCAGACAGACTTAGAACACAGACAAATAGTTAATGCGCTCAAAGAGCATAACCTGGGGCTTGCCGAACAAAAGCTCAGTCAGCATTTTGCCAGGGGTGAAGCAGTATTACTTGAAACGGATGAATAAAAACACTCATTGTTTATTCGATAAATACCTTAAGAATAATTTTAAATAATGCGCTGTAATTTGTCCGATATTCGTTTCGAACACCTCGTGTTGCATTCATAATTAGTCGAGAAGACTTAACCAGAAATGAAAATAGATTCATTAGCAAGCAAAGCATTTATTGAAATAAGAAAGACAATTCTTAGCAAACAACTGCCTGCTAATACCCGTCTGAAAGAAGATGAATGGGCCAAAAAACTGGGCGTGAGCAGGATGGCGATACGGGAAGCCTTAACACGTTTATTGGGTGAAGACCTGGTGATGCCGGGCGAAAGAAGCGGCTATTACATTAAGCCCATACTTACCTCAGAAATACAGGACATTCGCGAATTAAGGGAAATACTGGAGATAGGCGCCATTAGAATCTCTTGTACAAAAATGAGCGAAGAACAATTTGAAACCCTCGAAAAGATCTGTGACGACTTTGCCGACATGGTTCACAAAGGCTACTTTAATGGCGCGCTGGAAGCTGATATGAAATTTCATGAAATGCTGGTAGAATATTCAGGCAATACAAAACTGCTGCGTGTTTATAAGTCATCTCACATTCCCTTGTTTCACCAAAAGCTGGGGATCTCTACAATCGGCCACGGCTACTACGATCAAACAGATGCCGAGCACCGGCAGATCGTAAAAGCATTACGCGAAGGAAATCTTGAACTTGCTGAACAAACAATGGTCACCCATTTTAACCGGCATGAAAATCTAACGTTTGATATGGATTAAACGCTGCTATAACTCACTTTGAAAACTATACTCACCTGAGGGTACTTCAACAACAGCATAGCCGCTCTCATATTTTTTTACCTGTAGCTTTTGGCTTTGCAGCGTTTTTCCACCCTCAGTAATATTTCCATTTTCTTTGGCGGGTATCCATATCTCAGCATGGGTATTTGCAGGAATAGTAACCTGTAACCTAAAAGTGCTTCCCTCCTTTTTCCAGTTGCTTGCAATGGTACCCCTTATAGATTGGTAGCTTCCTTTGGCATAGGTCAGATCTCCCGCAGGTTGTGGTTTTATCACTATTCTTTCAAAGCCCGGTGCTGCGGCGTTAATGCCCAACAACGAACGATAAAACCATTCACTTATAGAGCCAAACATTGGATGATTGAGCGAGGTAGCGTTATCCGGTTTCTTCCACGACTCCCATAAAGTGGTAGCATCATTATGCAACATATGGCCCCAACCGGGATAGCTTCGTTGGTTGGCCACCGCGTAAGCCACATCGTTCCGGTTGTTTTCACGCATTACGTCAAACATCATTTTAGTAGCAAATATGCCTGTGCTTAAATGGTTGTTGTGCCGTGCAAACTCTTCCATCAGCACCTTCAT
>JAJAYD010000124.1 GCA_026786345.1 Chitinophagaceae bacterium | reverse complement strand
TTCTCGTACAAATTATCAAGAGGTGATTTATGCTTATCGGCAATACTATTTTCCAGACCCTCACCATTTGTGATATTAAGGTTCTTTTTGCGAATGTGTTCAATGGCGGTGTTTACAAAAATGCGGCGAACCCAGCCGTCGAACGAACCTTCACCTCTAAATCTATGCAGGTTATTGTACAACTTTACAAAACCTTCCTGCAAGGTATCTTCCGCATCCATTTGATTTTTTGTATAACGCAAACAAATGGCAAACATTTTTGGAGCATACATGTCGTATAATTCCTTCTGAGATTTCCTATTGCCGCTGATACAGTTTTCGATTAATCTACTTTCTGATAATGTAAAGGTTCCTGTCATAGAGATAATTTTTATTGGTTTCTCCAGTCTTAATACCACATTGGTGCCAAAACCTAATCAATTGAAAATCAATTGATTTTTTGCAAAAATTATCTTAAAAAGTCTTTTGAAAGGAAACCATGTCCCAAAATGGGAGCTTGCATGAAATAGGGAGATATTACCTAGCAAAATTTACGTTAACACCTAAACCAGCGGCATTGTTTGGTCGTATTTTTCCGTGATCGTATTGCAAGCCAGTGGCTAAATCGCTTTTCAAAAGCAAAGGACCATCCACATCTACATAATCCAGTTGGGGCAAAAATTGACAAATGGCTGCAGCGCCAATACTACTTTCGTTCATGCAGCCCATCATTACCTTTAAACCCAGTTCTTTAGCCTCAGTAATCATTCTTCGGGCAGGTGTTAGGCCACCACATTTTGTTAGCTTGATGTTTATGCCATGAAAGTGATGCAGGCATTTTTTTACATCCTGCTCAAATACACAACTTTCATCTGCAATTAAGGGCAATTGCGAATGCTGATACAAAATTTGCATCCCTTCCCAATTCGATTTGTCTAAAGGCTGTTCAACAAATTCAACACCCAAAGCAGCAAGCTGTGGTATTTTTTGAAGTGCTTCTTCAATGGTCCAGGCAGCATTGGCGTCCACCCTAAAAATTGCATTGGTGTGTTGTCGTAAGGTTTCCATAATAGAAATATCATCAGGTGTTCCCAACTTTATCTTGTATATCGGCCATTGCTTTTCTTTTAATTTGGAAACCATTTTATCAATACTATCGATCCCGATTGTAAAATCGGTTATGGGTAACGGACCATCAAGGCTGGTATTCCATAGTTTGTAAATGGGCAATTTTTTTATTTTACCCCAAAGATCCCATGCGGCCATATCTAAAGCACAAACCAAAAAGGGGTTTTGTGGCAGCAAGTGGTGCAGGTAATGCCAATAGCGTTCAGGATCGGTTAAAGCAAATTTTTCGATGAATGGTTTCTTAAGCAGCAGGTCAGCTATCATTTGCTCTACCGTAATATTATAATAGTTGATAGCAGGCGCTTCTCCATAACCACTATAGGAGCCAATTGAAAGTTCAACAATCAATGTAGGTTGATGCGTTTTTGTTCCCTTTGAAATGGTAAAAGGATGCTCAAACTCCATATCGAACGACCAGTAAGCAAGTTTCATTCAGTAAAATTTGCAATTGTAAATTGATAAGAAAGCCACCCGTGGTACGGATGGCCTCACAAAAATATCATTAGCGAATTATCTTCCGCTCGATACTATATAATTTCTCAATACATCATTAAAACCATCGTGGTTCAATAGGTCTTCCAATGAAAGGTGCATTCTATACTGCCAGTAATGCCGGGGATTTGCCGGTACATTTATTCTTTCATCATTTGGGTTAACTCTACGGATCGAGCCATCCATACCCAACAAATCCTGCAATTGAAAAATGCTCCACATTGCAGGCGAATACAAATGTTGAATGATGATTGCAGTATTTAATTGGGGTTCGCAGTAAAATGGTGCATTGCCCCACTTACCCAGTTGGTGGTTATAGAACCGTTGTGTCTTGGCAGCGTCTTCTTCCCACCAACCCCTTATGGTACTCATATCGTGGGTTGAAGGGGTCACCACACTCAGGTATGGTGCATCGTTGGGATGAAAAAACTCCTTTGTAGGATCTTTAGGCATGCGCTGAATCTCCAGGCTCAATATGCCTAATTGTTTCATTACTCCCGGAACGCAATCGGGTACCATTCCCAAATCCTCACCACAAATCAACATGTTGGTACTTCGTTTTAATTCGGGCAATTTTTGCATAGCCTGTTCTCTCCAATAATGATCCTGCCTGCGGAAAAAATAATTTACATACAGGTCTTTTAATTTTGATTGAGTGTCACCATTCAGGTAACGGAAGGAGGCTGTACCTTCCATTTCTATACGGAAATGAAATTGCTGGCCTTCATTATCTTCAGCGCCCAACAGGATAATATTGGATATCAAATTGAACAACCCATACTTCAACTTATGATTTTCATCACTTGCCTGCAAATGTTCAAAGTGCTTCTCCACCTTACGCTGTGTATCAAATTCAGGCTTCAAAGCATAGTGCTCATACCCGGTAATATTTAAAAATTCATCTTTTGCCTTTCCCGCCAGATCACCAAACATCTCCCAAACAATGCCTTCGTTTATGTAGGGACTGGTTAACCGATGCAAATCCAAATGAATTCCCCTCTCCTCCAATTCACTTTTGTAAACCGGCAAGGCCGGAACAAAATTCCCCAATATGCCTTCAACGGCATGCATGGGAATGCTCCAAATTCTAAAGAAACCCAGGATGTGATCGATACGAAAGGCATCGAAGTAATACCTCATTTGGGCAAAACGCTTTTTCCACCAGGTAAAGCCATCCTGTTGCATCCGTTGCCAGTTATAAGTAGGGAACCCCCAATTCTGACCCTTAATGGCAAAATCATCAGGCGGAGCACCGGCCTGTTTGTTCATGTTGTATAATCCGGGTTCCTGCCAGGCATCAGAACTATTTCTATAAATCCCTATGGGAATGTCTCCTTTAACTATGATGCCGTTTTGGTGAGCGTACTCTGTAGCCGCCTTTAACTGCAGGTGTAAATGATATTGAACAAAAAATTGAAATGCTATGGCATCAATGGCTTCTTCCGGAGATGAAGCGATGCCTTTTATTTCATCTTCATTGTATTGGTTGTATTTGGGCCAGGTAGAAAAATCAGGCGTTCCATACTCATCCCGCAGGTACGAAAATGCAGCATAGGGTACCAACCAATGTCTATTTTCTAAGAAGAAAGATTGAAAATCGGCTAATTGAAAGATGGTATTTTTTTGAGTGGCAAATACCGTTTGAGCGAATTGCAATTTAGCAACCAATACTCTTTCGTAATCAACTTTATCAAGGCTGTTTAACTCGTTTTTTAGCGGTTCCAACCCGCCCAATAAATCTGCGTTTTCATTGTTTGTAATGGAAGGCAAATGCAGGAACAACGGATGTAATGCAAAAGCTGAGATAGCGGCATACGGATATGAGTCAACCCATGAATGTGTGGCGATGGTATCGTTAACGGGCAGTATTTGAATAACTTTTAAGCCAACATGTTTTACCCAGTCCACCAACAATTTCATATCGTTAAACTCTCCTACGCCAAAACTTTGCTGCGAACGTAGACTAAACACCGGAATGGCAACACCCGCTCCTTTAAAATTATTGTTAGGAAAGATCGCAAAGCCATCAGAAACAACCGATAATTTATTGGAAGCACCTCCATCGTAAATAATGCGATTTTTATCGCCCTCCATTTGCACAAATTGCCGGGTGGCTATATCGTAAATGCCATACTTATAGGTTACAGGAAAGGCTTCGTTTGATAAATTTATTTTTACCGACCACCAATGCTCATCTTCTTTACGGGAAAGTAAAACAGGTTTGGTAATATCCCATTTATTAAGCAACGCAGCACTGCCATAAAGAGCAACCACCTGGTTTTTTGCCAGCAGTGGAGCTTTGACCCTGAAAATATGAGAGTACTTTGTGGGCTCAACACTTGAAGTTGCAGTGAAATTTTGCTTCAAGAGCACGTTCTGGAATGGCTCGGTAAAAAAAGTGTTTTCTACCTGGCCCGAAAAACTCCAGGTGTCAAGCATACGAACTTCCTCTGCATTAAACAGACTGGTATCGAAAAATTTATCAATACCCAACTCCATGTTTGTATTTCCGGAGGCATCTTTTACAAAGTATCTGTATTCAAATGAATCGACAGATTCGCCTTCCGGCAGATCAATAGTTCCAACCCAATACTCTTCATTCAAATATTCTAAAGCAAATGCCTGTTCAACATTGTTATTTCCTACAATAGGATGGCTGCCTGTAACAAAAATATTTTCGCCAACACTGGTGTGATATTTAAGTTGAAAGCTGATGCGCTTTAAAGTAGATTGTTGCGGTACATCTTCCTTCGGTTCAAAAGATTTAATCTTGACTTTTTTGAGCTTCTTTTTTTCAACGATGGGTTGCATTATTTCACCAGCGTTGGATGCAGGTATAGTCGAGGATTGCTTTTTCTCAGAAGCTTTTCCGGCCGACTTTTTGTCTGCCGTCGTTACTTTTTTATCTGGCGTTGTTACAATAACGGGTTCATCTGTTTGACTGTTCGTTTGTAATTCGGCTTTAAGTGGGGGTAAAACTTCGTCAACTTTTTTAGTGGAAATTTTCTTTTTTGATTGTTTTTTTTCAGTACCCAATTTGCTAATTTTTAGTGGACGAAAATAGGAAAATAGAACCAAATGTGTATTTAATACACACTACCAGCAAAAGATGGGATGAGGCAACACAATCGTTTTACCAGTAAAGTTTTAAAGATAGTTTTTAAATTAAAAAGTATACAATGCTTATAAACGTTTTACTGAATTGACTGCAGCAGCATACGCAAATGCCCACTCCGGAAGACTCAAACATTTTTGAAGCTAAAAACTTTGATGTTGCATGTCAACGCTTATTTTTGCCAAAATTAAAACGATGGAAACAACTAAATCAACCGGAAAATATTGGCTGTACTTTTTCATTTCTCTGATTGCATTGATTTTAATGATCATCTTTTACAGGCAGTTCTTTTGGGTTGTGCTTCCATTTGTTATTACTTCGTTTGGGTTGGCTATGGATATAGTTTAAAAAAAAATGACCCCATAAAAAAAACCCTTTGCGAAAGGGTTTTTTTATGCATCAAACATTTTAAAAAGTTCTCAATCTCCCAATACCACAATAAGGGCATAAATAACTCCTGGAATAAAGAACAGTAAGGTCAAAATTAAACTCAACCAGAACTTGTTGTTTGCTTCACCTTCGTGTAGGTACACTGCCAGTGGTGGTAATAACAAGGCCAGGATAACGAGCAACAAAGTATTCGTACTCGGTTCTGCCCCACTTTTCTTATCAGCCTTGTATTGCTTCATTTCTTTCTTTACCTCTTTGATCCTTTCGCGTTTTTCTTTTCCCGACAAAGATTTAAACTGCTTAATGGCATCTTTAACTGAAGTAATTGCAGGCGTGGCAGCAGTTTCATCAACAACCGCGGCTTTATCAGTGGTTGAGGAGAAGGAAACAGCAAAGGATGGTACACTTTGACTTACTAAAAGAATTGCTACAAAAAAATAGAGGAATGTTTTTTTCATGTTTACCGGTTTAAAGTGGGGAAGATTTATTTTGTTAATAAAATTAACAAAATAACTATGCCAGCTTCTTATGAAATAATTATCTCTGGTCCAAATCAACTTCAAAACCAAGCCATTTACCTCAGACCCTTCCCATCCAAATAAAAAAACCCTTACATTTCTGCAAGGGTTCCATTTATATAGTGTGAAAATATTACTTCACTTCTTCAAACTCAGCATCTGTAACAGTTTCTCCCGCATCATTTGGCGCTCCACCTGGTTGTTGTCCATTACCGGCACCACCTGGCTGGCCTGCACCTGCATCCTGTGTTGCTTTATAGATTTCCTCACTTGCGGCAGTCCACGCTGTATTCAGCTCAGTCATTGCAGTTTCAATTTTAGCCAGATCCTGTGTTTTATGAGCTTCTTTCAAGCTTGATAATGCCGTTTCAATAGGTCCTTTCTTTTCAGCCGATATTTTTTCACCATAGTCTTTCAATTGCTTTTCAGTTTGAAAGATCAGGCTATCGGCAGCGTTAATTTTCTCAACTTTATCCCTTGCTTCTTTATCAGCAGCTTCATTTACTTTAGCCTCATTCTTCATCTTCTCAATCTCTTCTTTACTTAAGCCGCTACCTGCTTCAATACGTATATCTTTTGTTTTACCGGTGCCTTTGTCTTTTGCAGTTACATGTAAAATACCATTAGCATCTATATCAAAAATTACCTCTATTTGGGGAACACCGCGTTGAGCTGGTGGAATGTCATCAAGATTGAACATACCCAAACTCTTATTTTGATTGGACATTGGGCGCTCACCCTGTAAAACATGTATTTGTACACCAGGCTGGTTATCGCTGGCGGTTGAAAACACTTCGCTTTTCTTTGTTGGGATGGTAGTATTGCTTTCTATCAATTTGGTCATTACACCACCCATGGTTTCAATACCAAGGCTCAGTGGCGTAACGTCTAACAGTAACACATCTTTTACCTCACCGGTTAGTACACCACCCTGAATGGCGGCTCCAACTGCTACCACCTCATCGGGGTTAACTCCCTTGCTTGGTTTTTTGTTGAAGAATTTTTCAACAATCTCTACCACTTTAGGTATACGGGTGCTACCACCTACCAATATAATTTCATTGATGTCGTTGGTTGTATAACCGGCATCTTTAAGTGCCAACTCACAAGGCTTTAAACATCTTGCAAAAAGGTTATCGGCCAATTGCTCAAATTTTGCACGGCTTAACTTTTTAACCAGGTGCTTGGGCACTCCGTCAATTGCAGTGATATACGGAAGGTTGATTTCAGTTTCGCTTGAAGAACTCAACTCAACTTTCGCTTTTTCTGATGCTTCTTTCAAACGCTGCCAGCTCATTGGATCTTTACGAAGGTCAACATTCTCGTCGCTTTTAAATTCGTCTGCTAACCAGTCCATGACCACTTTATCAAAGTCATCTCCACCAAGGTGCGTATCGCCATTGGTTGATTTAACTTCAAATACGCCATCGCCTAATTCGAGAATGGAGATATCGAATGTACCACCACCCAAGTCGAATACAGCTATCTTTTGATCAGCATGCTTTTTATCGAGGCCATAAGCTAAAGCCGCAGCGGTAGGTTCGTTTATAATACGGCGCACATTTAAACCGGCTATTTCACCAGCCTCTTTTGTGGCCTGTCTTTGAGCGTCGTTAAAATAAGCCGGAACGGTAATTACTGCTTCAGACACCTCTTGTCCAAGATAATCTTCCGCAGTTTTTTTCATTTTCTGCAAAACCATTGCACTTATTTCCTGCGGAGTATACAAACGACCGTCTATGTCAATGCGAACGGTATTATTGTCACCCTTTACCACCTTGTAGCTAATTTGTTTTGCTTCTTCAGTAACCTCATCGTATTTGTGGCCCATAAAGCGTTTTACGCTCATGATGGTTTTTGTAGCATTGGTTATAGCCTGGCGCTTGGCAGGGTCACCAACTTTACGTTCGCCATTGGTTAGAAATGCCACAATACTGGGGGTAGTTCTTTTACCCTCTTCATTGGCAATAACCACCGGTTCGTTACCTTCCATTACAGCCACGCAACTGTTGGTTGTTCCCAGGTCAATTCCTATTATCTTTCCCATGATTTCTCTTTTAATGTTTTAATTGAATGACGTTTTTCATTAGTCAATCATTATGCCAACGGGGTTTGAGGTGAAAAAATGGCAGGCGCTACAAAATGTATCTATTTATGTATTAGGGCGGGCAAAAGCAAGTATGAAACGATGACGATGGGTTCAATAGCTTTTACCCGGGAGATTAGTATATTCAAATCAAGATTTGCCCACCTCAAAATTTTATTCTATGCCCTTACCCGCATTACCCTTAAAAGAATGGGAACCGACCAAAATGACTTTGCATTTGTACATGCAAATTGCAGGTAAAATAAAGCTCACCAAGATGGCCCGAAAAAATCATTGATGGAATATTACCCTGTTTGTCAATTCCAAAGGCATATCTACACAAACCATGGCCAATGGTGCTGATACCTTCGAAATACAATTCAATTTTATTGATCACAAACTCGAAATTTTTAGCAGCACCGGCCAAAGCGCCTCTTTTTATCTGTATGATGGGCTGTCCGTAGCTGAATTTTACAACAAGCTTTTTGATAATCTTAGGCAATTGAAAATTGATGTGTTGATTGTGGACCGGCCTTATAGTTTGCCCGACCACCACCCAATAACTATTCCCTTTAGCCAGTTAACTGATTACCATTCTTAGAAGCTGTCTAAAAAAGATTTTTTTGGATACCAGCTACGGTTTTTTATAGCGTCCCCTGTTGCGTCGCAATCCTTTCATCCGTTGTAAATATGGCATCGGCCGGCTTCAAAGTGAATGTTACAAACTAAATTTAGACAGCTTCTTACAACAAAGAATTTATTACCCGCTACTGGAAAATTATGCTTTGGGTTAATAATGTGCTTACAAACTTTAGCGGAAGGTTTTACGGAAAAACATGCCCGGTTCATATTTACTGGCATCACATGGACCTGACTGTTACAAGATTCTCAGTTAAAAAATTGCCTTTGCCTGAGGGAATGAGTATCCCGAATAAAGATGCCTGCTCTCACGAAGTAATAAGTTTTGGTTTTTGGGTGGGAGATGAAAACGTACCGGCAACGGCGTTCTACAGCTATATCTATCCTTCGCCTGAAGGTTTGCAACATACACAACTGAAACCAGCCACAGCAAACTGGCAAATAAGCAACGGAAGCCCCATGGCTTTACTAAAGTATGACGATATACGGAACGAAGCTGATCCGAACCAATTGTTATTGGATTTCTTAGAACCGGCTCACACCGCCGGGGCAAAACTGGCACACTGGAACATTGAGGATTTAAAAGTTCCGGCTTTAGATAAATTGTAAAATGCAATTACGCTTATTCAGTATACAAGTGTTTAAACCAAAAGGCGACATGATTACCCATCAATCTTAATCCTGATTTTTTTTGTACGGAATGTAAAATGCTTTTGTGTCAGGTAACTAAACGTAACCACTATAACAGTTGTGATTAATTTAGATATGGTGGGGTAAATGTGTAATTGTTCTACAAAGAATTTAATGAACATGTAGTTTAAAGCAATCGAAGCCATTACCAGCATTAAATATCTAACCAACTGCACCCTGCCCCTGAGATTGCTTGAGGTAAACACCACGTACCTGCTCAAATAAAAACCTATCGGAAATGTAACAACAAAGGCAGACAAAAAGGATGCTATGTGTGGACTGATGGCAAACCCAAAAGCATGCACAATTTGCTTCTTGTAAATAAAATTGTAGCTAACGGCAAATATAAGAATGTCAAGGGCCGTGTTATAACCTCCACAAGCGGCATATCTAAAGGTTTGAAGCGGCATCAGCCTTTGAAAAGGCGGGTAAAAAAAATCAACTACGCTCAGTATCAGTCTACGCATTCTTGTTACTTATTATAAAAAACGGTGGCGAAGATAGGTGCTTAAATCTGTACTTTCGCTGCCCAAAATAAGAAGTAATGAGTGTTGTTATACAGATAAAAGCTGCCACCGCCCAAGCCATCAATACCTTGTACGATGTGTCAATTTTACCAAACGATGTATTGGTTAACGATACCAAACCAGAGTTTGAAGGCGATTACACAGTGGTCCTTTTTTCATTCATTAAACAGCTCAAACAATCACCCGAAAAACTGGGCAACGACATAGGAAATTATCTTCTTCAAAACCAACCTGCACTTATTTCCGGCTTCAACATTATAAAAGGCTTTTTAAATCTTTCCGTTACAAATATTTTTTGGAAAGATTTTCTCCATACTCAATACAACCAGCCTTCATACGTTACGCAACAACCGAACAGTCATAAGGTGATGATAGAGTATGCCTCGCCTAACACCAACAAGCCTTTACACCTTGGCCACCTGCGTAATATTTTTTTAGGGTGGAGCATGTCCGAAATTTTCAAAGCCACCGGTAACGAGGTTGTTAAAACCTGCATAGCCAACGACCGTGGTATACATATTTGTAAAAGCATGGTATGCTGGCAGCTATTTGCAAACGGCGCCACCCCTGAAAGCACCGGTACAAAAGGCGATCATTTTGTGGGTGACTATTATGTATTGTTTGGTAAAGAGTTAAAGAAACAAGTGGAAGAACTGACCGCCAATGGTATGAGTAAGGAGCAGGCAGAAAAGGAAGCTCCCATAATGAAAGCCGCCCAAAAAATGCTGCGAGATTGGGAAGCCGGCGTACCCGAAGTAATGGATTTATGGAAGATGATGAACAGTTGGGTTTATGCAGGATTTGATGTAACCTATAAAAGAATTGGCTGCGATTTTGACAAGGTCTATTACGAAAGCGAAACCTATATTTTAGGCAAACAACTGGTAGAGGCAGGCCTGCAAAAAGGGGTTTTTTATAAAAAAGATGATGGAAGTGTTTGGATTGATTTAACCGGAGACGGACTTGATGAAAAAATTGTACAACGAAATGACGGAACCGCAGTCTACATTACACAAGACATTGGACTTGCCGTAAATAAGTACGACGAGTTTAAATGCGATGACAGCATTTATGTGGTGGGCGATGAGCAAAACTATCATTTTAAAGTTTTAAAGTTAATTTGCCAAAAGCTTGAATTGCCATCTGCTGAAGGAATATTTCACTTGAGTTATGGCATGGTTGAGTTACCAACCGGCCGGATGAAAACAAGGGAAGGAACCGTAGTTGATGCCGACGATATTGTTGATGAAATGGTAAACGTTGCCCGTAAAAAAACAGAGGAGTTGGGAAAAGTGCAGGATTTTGAACCCGACGAATTACTTGATTTGTACGATACCATTGGTATTGGAGCTTTAAAGTTCTTCCTGTTACGGGTGGACCCTAAAAAAAGAATGATCTTTAACCCGGAGGACAGCATAGATTTTCATGGATTTACTGCTCCGTTCATTCAATTTACGCATGCACGTATAAAAAGCATTTTACGCAGGCAACAACCAAAAGGTTCATTAATCTCAACCGACCTGTTACCTCTGGAGAAAGAGCTAATTAAACTTATTGAACAGTACCCTAATCTTTTGCAGGAAGCAGCACAAGACCATGATCCATCTAAAGTTGCCATCTACTGCTACAACCTGGCAAAAACCTTTAGTTCATTTTATACCGAACATTCAATTACCAATGCTGAAAATGAAGAGAAAATGGAGTTAAGGCTTCAACTGGCAACCTTAACAGCTCATGTAATAAAAAATGGAATGAACCTGCTCGGCATAAATGTTCCGGAAAGAATGTAGCAGCCCCTGTATTGGCATTATTTTATTCAGGATGAAAACCAAATGCTTTGATGAAATGTAGAAGTCCTGGAAGCGGTCTAAAAATGATGTTTTATAATACCAACTGAAGTTTTCCATAGCTTCATCGTTGCCACGCTCGGTTCACATTCAGGTTTTCATAGCGGCGTGGCGGTTTACCTTGATCTTGTCGAAGGGTCGCAAGCACTTTAAATTTAGTAAATATGGCATCTTCAGTTTCAAAATCAAAGTTTCAAATTAAATTTAGGAAGCTTAATATAAAATTTTAAAACCAATTGCAAACAAGAAAAAACAAACAGTTCTATATGAAAAAAAACCTGATCGTTTTCTGTTCTTTACTACTTTCAACAGTTACTTTTTCGCAAGACAAAAAGCCTGAAATAGCCATCATTCCCGAACCTGTTTACCTGATTAAAACAGGTGGAATGTATACGCTTCCTAAAAGCATAACAGTTGAAACAAGCGGCAACCAGGAGCTACAAACAATAGCCAGTCAATTGGTAGCTCAATTAAAAACAGCCACCGGCTACGCTGCTGCCATAACTCCCAAGGCCACCGGCGTAGGCACCATAAAATTACTATTGAATGTTACGGCCGATAAAAGTTTGGGTAACGAAGGTTATTCGCTGGTAACCAACCCCAGCAGCATTACCATCAAGGCTAATAAACCTGCCGGTGTTTTTTATGGGGTGCAAACGTTGATGCAATTATTTCCAAAGGAAATTTCGGGAAAGTCTGTTGCAAAAAACGTTGCCTGGCAATTACCGGCTGTAACCATAACCGACTACCCACGCTTTACATGGAGGGGATTAATGTTTGATGTAAGCCGCCACTTTTTTACCAAAGAAGAAGTGAAAGATTTTATTGATAAAATGGCGGAATATAAGTTCAATATTTTACACATTACCCTTGCCAATGATGAAGGCTGGAGAATACAAATTAAAAGCCTGCCAAGACTAACCGAAGTTGGAGCATGGAACGTAAAAAAAGTGGGAACGTTTGGAGACTTCATTCCGCCAACAGCCGACGAACCAAAAAACTACGGTGGTTTTTTTACACAAGACGATATAAAAGAACTGGTGCAATATGCCAGTGAGCGTTATGTAAATATTCTTCCCGAAATTGATGTACCCGGCCATAGTCTTGCAGCCATTGCATCCTATCCTGATTTGTCATGTACAGCAGGAGCCGAAAATTACGTAGTGCGTTCGGGTGAGAAAATTATGAACTGGCACAAAGGCGGTTTCGATGCTTTAATTGATAATACCCTTTGCCCTGCAAACGAAAAGGTGTATACTTTTTTAGATAAAGTGTTCACAGAAGTGGCTCAATTGTTTCCCTTTGAGTTTATACATATGGGTGGCGACGAGTGTGCCAAAAACTTTTGGGAAAAAAGTGACCAGATAAAGCAATTAATGGCTAAGGAAGGGTTGAAGAATATGGAAGAAGTTCAAAGCTATTTTGTAAAGCGGGTTGAAAAAATTATTGAGTCGAAGGGCAAAAAAATGATTGGTTGGGATGAAATATTAGAAGGTGGCCTTGCGCCTAACGCTGTTGTAATGAGCTGGCGTGGTAAGAAGGGTGGTATTGAAGCGGCCAAAATGGGCCACGATGTTGTAATGACACCTAATGATTTCGTTTATCTCGATTACATGCAAGGCGATGAAATTAGTGAACCACCGGTATATGCCACCCTGCGCCTTAACAAAACCTACAGTTTTGAACCCGTTCCCGAAGGTGTAAACTCTAAATATATTAAAGGTGGTCAGGGTAATCTTTGGACCGAGCAGGTTTACAATACCCGCCACATGCAATACATGTTATGGCCACGAAGCCTTGCAATTTCAGAAACATTATGGTCGCCTAAGGCTAAAAAAGACTGGAATATGTTTGTTGGCAAAGTAGAAAAGACATTCGATCGTATGGATGTGCAGCAGGTTAAGTATGCCCGTACCATGTACGACCCGATTTTTGCTGTAAAGAAAGATAGCAGAGACTCATTACAGGTAATGATGACCACCGAGGTAAATGGCCTTGATATCTATTACAGTTTCGACAATTCGCATCCCGACAATTTCTATCCAAAGTATACGGTTCCGATAAACATACCGACTGATGCAAGTATGATGAAAGTTATTACCTACAGGGATGGTAAACCGATAGGAAAGCAAATTGATATGCCTGTTGCGGAATTAAGAAAAAGGTTGAAAGCATAACCCGAATGGGAAATCACACATGTAAAAAAGCGGCATCAGCCGCTTTTTTACATGTTCTAATAATAGCTTAAGTAATTAATTAATTAGAAAATTGACTTCGCCGTTTTTAACTGGGCAAGTTCAGGGTCCATTCTTATCGCCTGCTCGCAAAAAGCTATGCCTTTGCTTTTATCTCCTTTCTTCTGGTAGGCCACACCAGTCATAAATAATGCACGGCTGTTAGCCGGGTCGTTTTCGTATACTTTATAATAGGTATCTGCGGCTTGTTGAAATTTCTCAACTTTAAAATATGCCTGGGCAACCTGGAATAAAATGTCGCTGTTGCCGGGTTTATTTTCCAAAACCTTATTCAATATCTCCACCCCTTTTTCAATATTGGTTCCTAAATAAGCCAGGCCAAGGTTTTCGTAATAACCCAGGTCAGTTTTGTATCCTTTTTCGGCTGCAAGCTCAAAATATCTAATTGCCTCCGGTTCATTATTCATGGAGAAATATAAAAGGCCCAGCTCGTAAATCAGTTGTTTGTTATTTGGATCGAGTTGCAGCGTTTTGTTATAAACAGCAATCGCTTGTTTGTAATCATTCAACTCAACAAGCACTTTCCCCAGGAGGGTTACAGCTTCTACCTGTTCCGGATTTTCAGTAACTGCCTCCGTAAGCAGAACTTTAGATTGACCGTAGTTTTCAAGTTCGTAGTACGACTTCCCTAATATGTATTTTACACTGGCCTTATTATCATTCTGAAGCAGCTTTTTACCATACATAACGACATCGTTCCATCTGCGTAGCAAAAAACTTACTTCTGCTAACTTTTGCAGGGCTACAGGATGATTGATATTGCTTTCTAAAACATTACCATATTGCTCGATTGCTACAAAGTATTTGCGTTGGGTCAATAGGTAATCTCCATATGCAATGTTGAGATCTTTATTGGAAGGATTGAAGTTGATGGCTTTTTGAAAACTTCTGTCAGCATCTATGAACTTAGAAATTTTACTGAACTGTTGCGCTTTTTTTAAATAAAAAGCAGCACTGTCCAAATTGTCTGCTTTGGCAAAGAGGAAGTTTACACAAAAAAGACACGCGATAAATGACAAAAAGTATTTGAGCTTCATTTATAAAAAAGGTTTTGGGGGTTTAAGATTTTCCCAAAAAGAGAGTTTTATTTTAGAATTTCCAAATTATATAAAACCATTTTTTCTCATTAATTAATCTAAACGTTTCAGGCACTGGAATTAGTATTAAAAACATACTTTAAAGCTTTTGACTTAGGCCCCGGTATTTAATCAGCATACAATTCAGGGTAGGCCTTAGAAGTTTAAACAAACCAGCTTTTCCAAACAAAGAAATTTTCTCCAGCTATAGCCAAATACTGCACCGATAGATAGTATTAAAAAATGATAGGTTTTAAGCAGATACTAAAAACATCACAACCCCGTTTAATCACTTAAATTCTTTTAATATTATCTTATTGTTAATTTTCTTAAATTTAATAAACAAGCTGGATCATTGATTTTAAAACGCACCATATCAACTTTCTTAATTTTTAGCAGTTTATTCTTAAATGCAGTTCGTGCTGAAAACAGAATAAGTTGGATACCCGTAAATTTTTATGGAGATACTCTTCAGATTCAAGTTCCGGCAACTTTTCCGGTAAACGATCAGGTGATGTTATCTCAAGCATCCATCAAAAGTTATTATGAGGGTTTAAAAGAAGCTGGTTATGCCGGCGTTGCTCAAAATTTATTGAGTTATAAGAAAGAACACCAGCTTGACGACTGGTTGTATTACCAGCTAATCAGGACTGTTGCCGGGGCAATCAGCCCAAAGGCTGCCAACTATCATAAGTATACTTTATTTAAATGGTTTTTGCTGGTACAATCGGGCTATAATGCTACCGTAAGTTTTTACAACGATAAATTGCTGTTGTATGTGCAATCCGACGAAGAAGTGTTTGAAGTTCCTTATCACATTAAGCAAAACAAACAGTATGTGTGTTTAAATTATCATGATTATGGAGAAATCGATTTTAAAAAGGAAATATTTAAGGAGGCGGAGATTGAAAAGGGACCATCCTTATCAGCCTTTACCTATAAAATAACCCGCTTACCCGAATTTAAACCAGAAAACTATGCGGTTAAAGAGCTGCAATTCGATTATGGCCAGCAGGATTATCATTTTAAAATATTGGTGAATGACCAGGTGAAAAAGATTTTCGCCAACTATCCTGTAGTTGATTACGCTTACTATTTCAACATCCCGCTTAGTAAAACAACCTATGGCTCCCTTATTCCGCTTTTAAAAGAAAATATTAAAGGAATGAACCAGGCAAATGGGGTTGATTACCTCATGCGTTTTACACGCTACGCCTTTGCTTTTGAGACCGACACCAAAGTGTTTGGAAAGGAAAAAAGATTGTCGCCTGAACAAACTTTGCTTTACGAAAACAGCGATTGCGAGGACAGGGCTGCTTTCTTTTTTTATTTGGTGAAGGAACTATACGACCTGCCAATGATCGTTCTTTCTTACCCCGAGCACATTACTATTGCTGTTCAATTTTCAAAGCCGGTAGGTCATCCTATCCATTACAAAGGCAACGAATATTCAATTTGCGAAGCAACTCCCCAGCGCCAGGATTTAAAGCTTGGTCAATCAATCCCACATCTAAAGAAAGTTCCTTTTGACGTAGTGTATGAATACCAGCCTAAGAAATGAATGATTAATCAACTTTTCTGTCCGTAACAATTATGCAGGCACAATTTTCAACAACCATTTTTACCCCCGTTTCCCCCTTCGGGTAATTGGCTTGCCATACTTCTTCTTCATCTGGTCTCTCCTGCTCGTTTTTTTATTTACTTTTTGATTCTTAGCAGATTTTTCATGAAAAGAAGGGCCAACATCTTCACGTGAAGGCAATTTAACTTCTACCTCCCTCACAAAAGTTTTAGGCATTTCATCGTCAGTAAGTACTGTTGAAACTTCAACTGTAGGTGGCAAATCTTTTATTTCCACCTTTAATTTCATTAGCGCTTCAATGCTGTTTAAAGGCACCTCTTCCTTTTCTGTAATTAAAGAAATAGCAATGCCCTTTTTGTCGGCCCGGCCAGTGCGGCCTATGCGATGTATGTAATTTTCGGGTATGCCGGGCACATCAAAATTAATAACATGGCTCACTTCGGCTACGTCTATGCCCCGTGCAATCAGGTCGGTCGCAATTAAAAAACGAACAGCTCCATTTTCGAAATTCTTTACTGCGTTAAAGCGGTAGTTCTGTTCCTTGTTGCTATGAATTACACCGGCTTCGCCGGGAAATTTTACTGATAGTATCTCAAATATTTCATCAGCCAGTTTTTTGGTGGCAACAAAAACAAGCACCTTACTCATAGATGCATCGGTACTTAACAGCCAGCTGAGTAAGTTGATTTTTGTATGAAAATTGGGCACATGATAGCCGGTTTGAACGATGCCTTCGACAGGTGTACCTGCTGGCGCCGCTTCAATTTTAACGGGGGCATTAAAATAAGTATCTATCAGTTGTTCCACCTCATCGGTAAGGGTGGCAGAGAACATCAGGTTCTGCCTGCGCTCGGGCAACAATTCCAAAATGTTTTTTAGCTGCGGTCTAAACCCAAGATTAAGCATCTCGTCCACTTCGTCAACTACCAATTTTTTTATCGTCTTTAATTTAAAAGCACCCGCCATTGCCAAATCGAATAAACGACCTGGTGTTGCTACCAAAACATCCATTCCCTGCTCTACTTCTGCTTTCTGTGTGTTCATATTGGTTCCACCATAAACACCCTTAACCACTAAACTTGTGTAAGCCGACAATTTATTGATGGTTTCCACCACCTGGGCAACCAACTCCCTTGTAGGCACCAGGATCAACACCTGTGGATCTTTGACTTTTTTAAATTCCCATAGACGCAAAAGAGGCAACAAATAAGCTATGGTTTTACCGGTGCCGGTTTGGGCTATGCCGCATACATCTGCGCCCGACATTACAACCGAAAACACCTTCTCCTGTATTGTGGTAGGTTTGGTGAAACCCAGGTCGGTTAGCGCATTTAATATGGGCTTGGTAAGATTTAGTTCTTCAAAAGTCATGTTGCAAAATGATAAGCGCCAAAGGTAACTACTTAGTCGGCGAAGGTGCACTTGCGTTGCCTTTGTATAATTTTGCATACAGGGCGGCACATATTTAAAGATGTAACCTGCCATAAAAAGTAATCGATGCGAATAATTTTTATACCCGGTTTGGGAGAAGATGAAAAAGTATTTGATCCTGTTTTGCCTTTAATTGAGGGTGAGAAACTGGTATTGAATACATGGCATTTACATGGAGACACACTGCGTGGAAAGATCAATGCGATTGATATGGCAACGGAGTTAATAGGTCGCTACAATATAACTCCTAACGATCTTGTGATTGGTCATTCTATGGGTGGGTTGATTGCTTTGTACATTAAGCAATTAACTGGTTGCAAAATAATCCAGGTGGCTTCTTTTACTAGTCACGACCGGGTAATTGTCCCGGTTTCAAATCACAACCTGATTAAATGGGCAGTTAAGTATCATTTGTTTTTTAACCCCGTTATACGATGGCTGGTTTTAAAGTTACAATACAACAAAAAGCCATCGGGGCCCTGGTTAAATTACATTTTTAATTTGCTGAAGAATGGAAATAAAAATAATGTGATCAACCAGCTGACTGTAGCGTTAACACCCATTAAAAGTAAACAGAGCATTGAGCCAGATCTTCGCATTCATTCAAAAGACGATCTTATAGTAAGACCACCGAAGGAACCCTATGTGCAAATACCGGGCGACCACTTTTCTATTTTAACGCATCCGGTTGAAGCAGCCCACGCTATAAATACTTTTATTGACAACCACGTAAAGCAGGCGTAAGCCTTCTTCAATACAAATACAGAGATCGGTTATCCTAACAGGAGCAATTGCATAATTTAATGAAGTTTAATGCCCAATTTTTCCATTTAAAACGTGGCCTTCAAATCTTTCATTTCAATTCTATTGTCAATACCTTTATTTACATATTTTGTACTGTTTAACGATATCATATGTATCAGAAAGATCCAAAAGTTGAGGAGTATATTTTAAAGTCAGCAGACTTTGCAAAGCCGATCTTGCAACATTTGAGAAAGCTGGTGGTTATGGGTTGTCCCGCTGTACAGGAACCAATGAAATGGAGCTTTTCCAACTCTACCTACAAAGGTTCTATACTTTGTTACATGGCCGCCTTTAAACAACATTGCTCCTTCGGCTTTTCGCTTGGCTCTGTAATAAAGGATCCACATAACATTTTAACTTCCGAAGAAAAAACTCCCATGGACAACTTTGGACAAATCAAGTCAGTTGCAGATTTACGCAATGACAACATTGTAGTGGATTATATAAAACAAGCTGTACAGTTAACCGATGAAGGCGTAAAGCTGCCGAGAAAAGAAAAAACGAAAGAAGCCCTTGAACCACCTCCATCATTTATCAAGACCCTGGCCGACCAAAAAATTGCAGAAGCGAACTATAATAAATTCACCCCTTCACATAAACGCGAATACATTGAATGGATTAACGATGCCAAAACGGAGCCTACCCGAAACAAACGCATAGCAGAAGCCATCCACTGGTTACAGGACGGAAAATCACGCAACTGGAAGTATGAAAAATGTTAGTGTCATTCCTTCATAATCCCTTGCTTTAATTAATCTCCAAAAAAAATTTCTTAAAGTTTTACATGGATACATCATTAATCAATAACGTTATTGGCGATACGGATATTTACCTGATCGACCAGATATTAAAGGGCAGGTACAAAGAACATGAAACTATTTTAGATGCAGGATGCGGCATTGGCAGAAACATGCATTGGTTTTTAAAGAACCAACTGTGCATTTATGGCGTCGACAGCAACGTTACTTATATTACCGAATTAAAGATGGATTATGCTGACTTGCCCCCGATAAGACTACAGGTTGCCGATATTGAACAAATGCCTTTTGGTGATAATTTTTTTAACCATATTATTTCAAGTGCTGTTTTGCACTTTGCTGAATCAACACAGCATTTTTTCAATATCATGAGTGAGATGTTTCGTGTGCTTAAACCAAACGGCACTTTGTTCATTAGAATGACATCAAATATTGGAATAGAGCACCTTGTAAAAAAATTAAAAAACGGGGTTTACATTTTACCCGATGGTACTTCGCGGTTTTTACTTACAAGAGACATACTTAAACAATTGCTTCACCAGTTTCCTTTTACTTTTATGGAGCCACTTAAAACAGTTAATGTTGACGATATGCGTTGCATGAGTACGTTGCTTCTACATAAAACCATCATAAAAAAATAATTTAAAAAACCCAACACAGGCAATATGGATTTATTATTGGACAGGCAAAATTTTGGAGATGCCGCAAACCATGGAAAGGTTATAAGTAAAGAGGAAGCAATGGAGCTTTTACAAACCTGGGTATTGAATGAAAGATTACAACTACACATGAAACAGGTTGGCCATTTAATGGCCAGTTGGGCAAAAAATGTAGAGCAACTGAGCGGGGAGGATCAATGGCGGTGGCAGCTTGCCGGTTTGTTACACGATGCGGATTGGGACCAATGGCCCGATCAACATTGCAAAAAAATAATTGAAGAACTGGAGAAGCGCCAGGTAGACCCTGAGGTCTTGCATGCCATAGCCTCGCATGGTCCGGCACATTTTGGTGTAGAACCTGTTTCAAAAATGGACAAGATGTTGTTTGCCTTTGATGAACTCAGCGGCCTTATACATGCCTACTCGCTTATGCGACCAAACGGTTATGAAGCAATGGATGTAAAAGGGGTAAAAAAGCGTTTAAAGGAGAAAAGTTTTGCCGCTAATGTTAGCCGCGACGAAATAAATGATGCCATTTCTAGAGCAGGTTTGCAACAGGATGAATTGATTGCTTTCATAATCAAACATCAAAGCAATAACCTACATTGAGCTGATCTTAAAAAATACCTGCTCAACAAAAAGTGATTATTTCTTGTCAAAAACCAGCACCACTTTACTTCCTTTTAAAAATTGCAGTTGCCCTTTTTCAATTTTAAAACTATTGACCTCGTGTAAAGTGTTGATGAATAGATTTTCGTCGTAATCGCCAATACAAGCCATGCGTGTTGATGCGGCGGCCTTTGACAGGTTGATGTTTTTCTGCCCGATAATTCTATAACGGCCTGATAATTTATTGCATCCTGAAAAACCGGAAAAGGTTTCGTTCGAACCATAAAAGCTCAGGTATGGCTTCTGTGGAATATGGTAATGGCCACTTTGAGCAGGCGTTATCTTTTTTCCCTCGTTGGCAGGTCTTTCAATGATGGTTTCAGTAGTTGTAACCCCATTAATCACCTTCGTTCTGGTTAGGGTACCACTCGTAACATTCGTTCTTTTTATTAAAGAAGAATCAAAACCACCAAAGTCTGCAACGTCGTTTCCATTAATCGATACCAATTGCCAGGTCCCTTCAATTTCTTGCAGAATGCCGTTTTCACTTCTTCCCAAAAGCGGTATTTTTTGAACGCCCGTTATAATAATAGTATCATCTGCCTTTTGTGCAGCCATCCCTGGAGAGCGGTAGCGGGATGTTGGGTGGTTAGAGTCAACAATATTTTTTGGCGAATCACAACTTATTAAAACAACCAGGGATAAAAATCCTAGCTTTTTCATATTCCTTCTTTTTAAATATTTTATACATTATCATGCCAACGTATTGAAAGTAAACATGGTGGAGTTCATATGACCGCCTTTTCATCGCATTGTCTGAATGGATAAATCTTTTCGTGCATTGAGAATTTTCCTGCTAAAAAACTCTAAAAAAAAATGATGCTTTATAATACCAACAACAGCTTTCCATAGCCCGCCCGAACGTACCATATTAATAAATCGTTTTTTACCAACCTCGTTACGGGCAGGCTTCTTCGGCCCGTTAGCATAAGCAATCACTTCATCTGTAGTAAGTATGGCACCTTTAAGTTTCAAAATTCAAAGTTTCAATTTAAGCTTAGACAGCTACTAAAATATTACTTCATAAAACGTGGTGGCTATTGCAGGTGTTATAAATAATGTTATTCTTTGTAAACATTGAGGTGGTAGTATAAAGCTGCACCTTTTTTTCACCTAACTGTTTAATACTTTACAACATGAGTAGTTTTCCTATTCTTGACCTGGTAGCAGGTATCCTATTTGTTTATTTTGTACTTAGCATTATTAGTAGTTCAGCCGTAGAAATGATAAT
Organism: Chitinophagaceae bacterium; assembly: GCA_026786345.1. Classification (GTDB taxonomy): domain Bacteria; phylum Bacteroidota; class Bacteroidia; order Chitinophagales; family Chitinophagaceae; genus Segetibacter. The sequence continues at coordinate 16,881 of JAJAYD010000124.1, read as the reverse complement.
GTCGGCCTTAAAAGTAAGGTCTGAAGTACTTACGGAATGGCTGATGCACATTTTTGACAAAACAATAAAAACTACAGGTGGCGAGGTTACGCTGGGGCAGGCTATTATGGACCACTGTTCGGTAACAGCGTTATCAAAAAAAGGAAAATCTCCTGCCTATATTGATGCTAAAAATTTCGTGTCGGCCCTGCTTGAAAAAATTACCTATGACCCGGATAATCCGGCAAGTATCGCCACTTCACTTAATGCCATCATTGATAAGATTGAAAAGAGCAACGGCTTATCCCACGAATTAAAACGGGTGATATTAACCTATGCAAATGAGGCAAAGAATACCTATGAATCGCTTAGTGTAAAAACCATGAGTGAAATTGATTTATTCAGGGATAAACTTGAAAAGTGGTTCGACTCCAGTATGGATAGAATAACAGGCACATTAAAGGTTAAGTACCTGCGGCCTTTTACATTAATGGTAGCAATTATTACCACTTTGGCCATGAATGCTGACAGCATAGCCATTTCAAAATATTTGTACAACAACCCTGAAGCCCGTTCTAAAATGGCTGACCTGGCTTATTCAAAAGAGACAGCTCAAAATTTAAACAATCAAATGGCAGAGTTGGCAAACTCCGTTCCCGACACTGCACGTTTAACCGAACAGCAATTTAAGGATGCCGTACAGGCAAGAATGGAGATCATAAAAAATGCAAGCGCATCTATAGAAGGAAGCATACCATTGGGTTGGAGCAAGGCGGAATTTATACCCAAGCCGGGCAGTAATATCTTTTTTCTACTGATAGCAAAAATAATAGGATTGACGGCTACAGTACTTGCCATTATGATGGGCGCACCTTTCTGGTTCGATGTATTAAACAAGGTTTCAAACCTGAGGAGTTCAGGTGCTAAGCCGGTAAAAACAGAGGACAAATAGCCATACACTTCTGCCTATAAAAAATAAAACGTTGGGGATTGGCCCAACGTTTTCTTTTTTAATATATTTTAAATAAATCACAAGGAAGCGGGTGCTTGTGCACCTTTTTCTACTTCGGTAAGTACTTCGTAAAACATGGCCAATACCTGGTTCAGCTCGTTAATATCAGTCAGGGCTCTTTGTATGGAAAGGTGAAGAATATGACCATCTTCAATGCTTTCGAGCTTAAACGAAAAGCCCGACATGTTTTGTAAAATTTTTCTAGCTCCCTCTCCAGCCAACACCGCTTTTAACCTGGGTTTATTATTTGTTTTTACAATTAAATTATGATCAAATTCCGGGTAGCCTAGCACAATATCCTGCAAGCCAAAAAGCTTACCGATGCTAATCAAAAAATCTTCGGGGTATAAAACAAATTTGAAGTCGGTGCCCGAAGCTATTGACGAAGAAATAGAGGTGCGTTCATAACCACCTTCTTCTCCGCCGCCGGGCGAACTTGAAATATCCAGTTTAAAAATATGATTACCCAACTGGCAATTAACATGGTAGTCGTGCAGGCTTATGCCCGACGCAAAATCCCGCGATATATCTTCAATAACTCCATCCAAATCGTTTGCAATAATATTTTTAACGTTGTCCATAAAAGGGGTTTTACTGTTTATAAAATTATTACGCCACTCATGCATGTTCTGCACTTTTGCGTTTGGCAATCATTTGATTTTAATAAATAACAAAGCAATGTCGTTTAGTTACGGAGTCGTTATCCTGAACTTGTTTCAGGATCTCCCGGATAATGTTAGCCGACGTGCAGGGGATGCCAAAATAAATTCAGCATGACGGCTTCTGTTAACTTAGCTTCTAATTAACTAAACAACATTGAAATATTAAAGTAAAATTTATTACTTTTTTTCCTTTTAATGCTTATTTATTTAGGCGAACTTTATAAAAACAGTTTGCCATGGAAAATAAAATATCATCTTCAATAATTGGTGGAGTTGCCGGTACGGCTGTTATAACAGCAATGATGTTGCTGGCCAATGCACTGGGCATGCAGGGAATAGATTTTGGAAAGATGCTTGCAGAGTTTACCCATACCACTCCCATCATTGGCTGGATCATGCACTTTTTAATGGGTACTTTATTGTCCTTTGTTTATGTGTATTTTTTCAGGGATGAATTCCAGGCTCCTTACCCAATAAGAGGCGTGATATATAGCATTATTCCTTACGTGGTAACCATGATCCTGCTGTTTCCCATGTCTGTTATGAGTACCGGAAACTCAATAGATTCTCCCGGTGTATTTATTGTGGCAACTATGTTAGCCTATTTTGCCTTTGGATATGTTATGGGGTCAATTGCCAAACCACGTGGAGTAACAGCGCAAACTACGCAACACGCACCTCACAATTAGTCGTGTATAGTATAATGCTTATAGCCCGCCACAAATGGAGGCTGTAAGTATTTTCTCCCTCCATCAATCTTCATTATTGTAAACCGAATAAAATTCTGGTAAGCTATTTGTTATCCTTTACACCATGAATAAAACCATCGTATACAAAGCCTCTCCAAGTTTGGCGCTTTGCATTGTCATGGATGCCATTGGTTATCTTTCATTCGGCATTCCTTTTCTTGGAGAATTTTCTGATATTATTTGGGCACCGCTTTCTGCCTATATTTTTTATAAATCCTTTGGGGGAAAAATCGGGTCTTTTGGAGCTTTGTTCAATTTTGCAGAGGAGATTTTACCCTTCACCGACTTCATACCTACGTTTACTATCACCTGGATATATAGATACATAACAGACAAGAGAGAACTGCTTTAATTACCTGGAATGCATAAGCATTTGGATGATTACTCATCCTCGCCACAATCTATATATCCACAGTTGAGGCATTCCATGCATTCTTCTTTTTCATTCAAAACCAACAACTCGTTGCAGCGTGGACAGTGCTTTTCAACAGGTCTGAGGCGGGGCTTTACTGTTTCGTTTTCCATATTAAAAAATTTAAACCCACTATTTAAGCTGATGTCTTCCTACACAATTTACCGGTAGATTATAAAATCACCTTTTTATAACTATTGTGCCAGCCCTATTTTATTAAACACCTATTTACCCACCATGTTCATATAGTCCAGGGTTAAATTGGCAAGTGCATTCACGCCCAATTTTAGCCCGCTGTCATCAATAAAAAAATCGGGAGTATGATGGGGGCCTGACGTCTTTGGATCTTTCCCCTTTGGCAAACCTCCAAGGAAGAAAAAGATACCTGGTACTTTTTGTTGAAAGAAAGAAAAGTCTTCTGCACCGGTAACAGCAGGTTTCACATTTACATGTTCGGCACCTGCTGTTTTCTGTAACGATGGCAACATCTTTTTCGTAAGTTCCACATCATTAAATGTTACGGGGTAATGACTTGAATAAGGAATGAGTACTTCAGCAATTGCTCCTGCTGCTTCAGCCGTTTTAGTAGCAACTTCCCTGATGCGCTCAATCAACATTTTCTCATCATCGGTAGACAAGGCACGTATGGTTCCCAACATTTCAACCTGCTCCGGAATAATGTTCGAACGGTTGCCCCCATGGATAGAACCAATCGTAACAACTCCGGCATTTTCAGTAACATTAAGATTACGGCTTACAATGGTTTGTAACGAATTAATGATTTGGGCAGATACTACAATGGGATCGATTGACAGCCATGGATAAGCGCCATGCGCTGACTTGCCTTTGACAGTTATCTTCATATCGTTAACAGAAGCCATGGTACCACCGGGGCGATAGGTAATTTCGCCCACTTCAGTTTGTGCATTTATGTGCAGGCCAAATACAACATCCACTTTAGGGTTTTCCAAAACTCCTTCTTTAATCATCTGCTCTGCACCACCAACTTCACCAATGGGCACGCCTTCTTCTGCTGGTTGAAACATAAACTTTACCGTTCCCTTTAAGTCCTTTTGCATGCCAGCCAGCACTTCGGCAACACCCATCAATATGGCCATATGCGTATCGTGTCCGCAGGCATGCATAACACCAACTTCCTGACCGTTATAGGTGGCTTTTACTTTTGATGCAAATGGTACCGGTGCTCTTTCAATAACTGGCAACCCATCCATATCTGCCCTAAGCGCTACTACCGGACCAGGTTTGCCACCTTTTAATATTCCAACCACGCCAGTGGTTGCTACTCCGGTTTTTACTTCCATACCTAAAGATTGAAGGTATTTGGCAATGATGCCTGCCGTTCTTGTTTCGCGGTTCCCCAGTTCAGGATGCTCATGAAAATCTCTGCGCCATTCAATAACCTTAGGCTCAATAAGATCAGCAGACTGTTTTACTTTATTTCTCAACACGTCAGTTTGAGCAAAGGTTGAAGCCGATAAACCCAGTGAGACAAGGAGCAAAAGATTCTTCATGTTTGGTGTTTTAATTGGTAATGTACATAAGGCAGCTCAATCATACATTTTTTAGACAGAAAAATTTAAACGAGGCTGGCAAATGAACTTTTCCAAAATAAAAAAAATCTGCATTGTATTTTAAAGCTGTCTAAATATGGTGTTTTGTAATACCACAGTAGTTTTCTATAGCTTCAGTTTTCTATAGCTTCATTCTTGCCACAGTCTATCCCGCTCTTGCGCACAGGCGTCAACTTAATTCTAAGAGTAAGTATCTTAGAACCCAATAGAGATGAAGATTTCAAGCAGTTTGGATGATTGAAATTTTTAGCTGATTTGTTAGACCAAATCTTCAAACAATTACAATGTTTTTCCTCCCGCTCCCCACCGCAGAGGGAATGAGGGTGAGGTCTAAAAGCCGCATAGAGAACCAAAAGTAGAAGAGTGCGACGCAACCAAAGCTTAATAGAAGTAAGAGGTTCGGTCCAAAAAAAGTAAATCTTAAGTTGACGCGTATGCCCTCTTGCGGGACTCGCTTCAAAGGCAGGTTTTCATAGCAGCCTGGTCGTTTACCTGCCTGCCCGGGTTTTCCGGGGAGCTTGTCGAAGGGTCGCAATCACTTTATCTGAAGTAAACAGGGCATCTTCAGTTTCATAATCAAAGCTTAAACTAAGTTTAAACAGGTGCTTAAAAAACAAAATCAATTTTTCTCAAATCGTTACATTTGTTGGCTCGTCGATAAACTTAGTGGGAATATGATTTTGACATTCCACAAAACCGGCTGTTTAATCTTAGTAGAAAAGCGATGAAATAGAGATCTAACCTTATTAACTATTGTCGGTAATCCAATCATAATAAGGTAATAGGGTTTCGGTAAAAAATATCAGAAATTTCTACTTAGGTAAAACAGCCAAAAAAACTAAATTCCACCAGGTTTGCCGAAGAACCCATTTCGTACAATTAAAAACTACACACCATGTCTTTACCAACAAACAACAAAAAAGCAACCAACCAGTCAGCAAAAAATGCCACTTCAGCAGGTAAAGGATCTAAGTTTATAAAGGGTGCCAGTAAACCTGCAGCCATTACAAAAAAAGTAAGGTCAACCGGTGCCAACAGGGGAAGCTAATGTAGCCGGATAAATTTTCCGGCATTTTAAAATTAGATTCCTGACCATACTTGCGCTGCATTTAATCCTGAGTAATAACCCAATACCTCTTTCTGCTGCAAAATACGGGTGTGCTATTTACGTTTATGCGTAACAACAGCACCTTGCATTTTCATTAATTCAATAACATGATTGGTATTTGGTTTTTATCGTTGGTTATTCTTTCACTGGCTATTTACAGGCTGGTTGTTTATCATAAAAAAGTAAAGAAATACTACAAAGTACCTGCGGTGGTGGTAGGTACCGATATAAAAACCGTGGAGGATGCAATGATGGGCGACAAATATTTCTATGCCGCCATTGTGGAGTATACTGATAAGAATGGGCAGCAACACCAGATGATATCAGGCGAGGATAACCCCAGCCGCCCTTTGTATAAAAAAGGAGATAAACTTTCTCTTTTAGTTCACCCCAACGATCCTACAAAATTTTTGGTAAACGATTATGTGGGTGGTTACATCATTCCAATCATCTGGGTCCTTATCGGACTGGCCATTGTGATTATACCAGCCATGTACCCGGATACTTTTAAAGAATAGGTTTTGCCGAATGCTCCGGGCTCCCTCCTTTCTTCCCCCCAAATAAAAAGGTGTTTTAATTTATTTTGAAGTGTTGTATTTACCTTTAAAGAACATTGGATCATTCTTGTTTCAACCTTTAAGATTTGGATCTAAAATAGAGTGGGAGCCAATGGTTCGTTTAAAAAATTAAGGATTGAAAATCCAGTATTTTAAAAAATAATTTTATGGGAAATTTTATGGCGGATGTTGACCCCAAAGCAGGGCTTGACCGGGTTGACGGCAAATTGAAAGTTACCGGGGCAGCAAAATTTTCGGCTGAATACACGCCTGATAAATTAACCTACGGAATTGTAGTTGCCAGTACCATTGCCAAAGGTAAAATTGTAGCACTCGAAACTAAAAAAGCAGAAGGCGCACCCGGTGTTATTAAAGTAATTTCCCACCTGAATGCACCGGAAGTACCGGGTTATAATACCGGTAAAGAACCGGCAAAAGAGCCAACCGGTGACCAGCCACTGCGGGTATTTTACGACAACAAAATATATTTTAACGGGCAACCCATAGCCCTTGTTATTGCGGATACATTGGAACGTGCAGTGTATGCAGCTTCGCTGGTAAAGGCACGCTATACCAAAGAACCTTTCAATACAAACCTTGAAAAAAATTTAGCGAAAGCTGCTGCTCCAAAACAGGATAGGGCAACTTATTTACGAGGCGAAGCCTTTGCCTATAAGAATGCACCGGTAAGTGTAGAAGCACAGTATGTACTTGCAAGAGAAGTACACAATCCTATGGAATTGCACAGCATTATTGCTATTTGGGAGGGTGAGGATAAGGTTACAGTATATGAAAAAACACAGGGAGTTAAGTCTACCCAGCAGAGCATCATGGACACCTTTAAGCTGGAAGAAAAAAATGTGCAGGTTATTTCAAAATTTGTGGGTGGTGGTTTTGGCTCAGCCTTGCGTACCTGGCCACATTCAATAGCTGCGGTCATTGGTGCAAAGGTGGTAAAGCGTCCTCTTAAATTGATGCTTAGCCGCGACCAGATGTTTACCATGGTGGGGTACCGCCCTTATACCTGGCAAAAAATAGGAATTGGCGCTACAAGCGATGGCAAGCTAACCGGCATTACGCATGAAGCTGTTGGTGAAACCAGCAGTTACGAAGAGTTTACCGAAGGCGTGGTGAACATGTCGAAATTTATGTATGCCTGCCCTAATGTAAATACGAGTTACAAAATTTTACCGGTTGACCTTAGTACGCCCACCTGGATGAGAGGGCCGGGCGAAGCAACAGGTTCATGGGCATTGGAATCGGCAATCGACGAACTGGCTTACAAATTAAATATGGATCCGCTGGAGTTACGATTGCGCAATTATGCTGAGACGGACCCTGAACGCAATCTTCCTTTTTCGAGCAAATATTTAAAGGAATGTTATGAGGCGGGTGCCGATAAAATTGGATGGAAGAAAAGAAATCCGGCAGTGGGCTCCATGAATGATGGCGCCTGGAAAGTAGGCTATGGTGTGAGTTCCGGAACTTTTGGAGCCTATCGTGATAAAGCAACGGTAACAGCAAAATTGAGTGACCAGGGAATATTAACCATAGAATGTGCCGTAAGTGATAGTGGCCCCGGCACCGCCACTTCAATGACGGAGCTGGCTTCCAAAACAATGGGTTTGGCTCCGGGTAAAATTGAGTTCCAATTGGGTGATTCAAAAATGCCGGAAGGACCTACACAAGGCGGATCGGCCACTACATCCTCTCTTGGCTCGGCCGTTTATGAAGCATGCGGAGCACTTAAACTTAAATTGTTGACACTTGCCTCGAAAGAGGGTTCGGCCTTCGCAGGTTTACCACCCGAAGGCGTTTCGTTTTCAAACGGAGAAATGTCGTTGTTATCTGATTCAAATAAAAAGATTTCTATTACCGATATTTTAAAGCAAAACAACCTGCCGCAGCTTGAATTAACCATTACTTCAGAGCCGGGCAAAAGTTCGCAGGGCTTTTCCATGTATTCTTTCTCTGTTCATTTTGTTGAAGTAAGGGTTCATCCTTTAACAGGTGTTGTGCGGATTCACCGGGCGGTGGCTGTATCAGATGCAGGTAAAATAGTAAGCCCAAAAGCAGCACATAGCCAGGCTATTGGCGGTGTGGTGGGTGGCATTGGCATGGCGCTTACAGAAGAAGCTATCATAGACGATCGGTATGGCAGGTATGTGAACAACAATTTTGCAGATTACCACGTACCGGTAAATGCCGATGTACCCAATATAGAAGCCATCTTTATAAACAAACCAGACCCATATACCAACCCCATGGGATCAAAAGGCCTGGGCGAAATTGCATTGATAGGTTTTGCCGCAGCCGTAGGTAATGCGGTGTATCATGCAACCGGAAAAAGAATAAGGGAACTACCCATTACGCCTGATAAAATTTTGGGTTAATGTTATTGCCACGAATGCACGAATACGGCTTTGAAAATTAATTTGCCACGAATGCACGAATGAAGTTTTAATGCCACGAATGCACGAATGTGGCTTTGATTATGGTGCCACGAATGCACGAATGTGGGCAGATTACTCTTTCTATTCGTTTATTCGTGGCAATCTTTTTAAGGTGTCTATCTCGTTCGTGCATTCGTGGCAATCTTTTCTTTTAAACATTGCACTTCTTATTCGTGCATTCGTGGCAATCTTTTCTTTTAAACATTGCACTTCTTATTCGTGCATTCGTGGCAATCTTTCTTTTGTCTTCAATAATTTTCAGGTCAATATCTCCACCACATTTTTTTTAATGTTCTCTGCAATGCGCAACATGGGCAGGTCGTTGGCCTCGTTTCCAAAAGGTTCTTCAATTTCTTCTGCTATCAACTCAAGGCTTGCCAATACATAAAAAACAAATATTACCACCGGGATAACCAGGTAGCCCAAATTAAAAACAAAGCCAAGGGGAAGTGTAAGAATGTAGAAGAAAATGAACTTCTTTATAAATGCACTGTACGAATAAGGGATCGGTGTGTTTTTAATGCGTTCGCAAGAGCCGCATATATCAAGCAAAGAGGTCAGTTCCGGATTGAGTAAAATGAGTTGGTCACCCGTTATTTTATTTTGCCTGTTTAGTTGCATTGTCCTGCTAATGATAAGGGAAGCAACCTGGTTAGGAACATGCTTTCTCCTGTCGAAGTCCGGTATTTTAGGATGTGGTTTTTCATCGAGTGAAAAGCGGGTATCCTCCGACTGTAAATGTGCCCGTAACTCTGCTGCAAAACGGGGTATGATCTCTTTAAAAAAACTGCGTTCCTTATCATCATCGTGAGGCAATATGCTGCTAAGCTTAATTGCCAGGTTACGGCTATTGTTTACCAATGCTCCCCATTGCTTACGCCCCTCCCACCAGCGATCGTATGCTGTATTCGTTCTAAAAACCAACAACATTGAAATAGCAAAACCCAGCAGGCTATGCAGCAGCGAAAGGTTTTTAATATGGCTCGTATCCGACAGTTTTAAATAAGATATCTCCAGGTAGGCGATACCGTACAGTAGCCACCAACAATAAACATTAAGGGCAACAATTTTCGAAAGGTATCTGACCTGTGAAAATTAAAAAAAAAGCGACTACAGTTTTTGGGGTTGTAACTAATCATACCTATTCAGGCCCGGCTTTAAGAGTTTACCGTGGCTGCCGGCAAGATAAACATCGGCACCATTATCTAATAACATTTGTACAATAGTAATGTAGCCAGAAGATGCAGCGAAGTTTAATTCAGCAACGCCATTTTTATTGTGCTTATTTAATCTGCGCCAGCTTTCACTAACTTATCAGGAATATTTTTATACCTTATAGTTAAACGCAAATTGAAGCGGCATTACCCAAACCGACATTGTAAATATGTTTTTTATGAATTTGAAATCTGAGTTAAAACCACCTTTATGAATATCAGGAAATTACTCTTGCTTTTATCAGTAAATATCATCTTTTGTGAACTTGTATCTGCCCAACTAGCTGATACAACTACGAGGCATTTGACTAAAGATTTCTATATGAAGCGACGAGCAACCCGTAATACTATTGGATGGGTTTTGCTTGGCTCCGGTGTAACTATGGCAGCCGTAAGTTATCTTACATACGCAGGTAATGGCTTTAACGGAACGTGGAAGCTAGAGCCACTTTTTAATGCAGGATGTGTAAGTGTAATTGCAAGTGTTCCGTTTTTTATAATGGCCAGGCAGAACAAAATAAAAGCCCGGTTTGCAGTTAACTTACAAAAGACGCCACTGGAAACGGCGTTCTTGAAAACTTATTATCCTTCCCTATCTTTACGAATTGAACGCTAAAGATCTTGAACGCAAGAACCTATAAACTTGCATTTAATAGTACGAATTATGAAATCCTAATTACGTTCCTCAGGTTTTTCTAAGAAACATTTTATCTCCATGGTTGCAGGCACAATACTGTGCCTTTGTTTTATTTTTATTCAATCTTCAAATTAGTATTTCACATGTCAGTTACTAAAACGGCTTCCCTTCGTTTAACCAATATATTTTCTTTAATCAAACAATCACTTAACGGCCAGGAGCAGGACTATACCACAGGCAGCATTCGTACAGCCGTTATTTTACTTGCCATACCTATGATGCTGGAAATGTGCATGGAAAGTGTATTTGCAGTGGTAGATATTTATTTCGTAAGCCATCTTGGAAAAGATGCCACCTCGGTAGTGGGGTTAACCGAATCGGTTGTAACAATAGTTTATTCTCTTGCAATAGGTATTAGTATGGCAGCCACAGCAATGGTGGCCCGCCGGGTTGGGGAGAAAGACCCTGCGGCAGCAACAAAAGCAGGCATGCAAGCCATCTTTGTTTCGCTGATTATTACCTTATTAATTAGCATACCCGGTTTTATTTATGCCGATGATATTTTGAGGTTGATGGGTGCTGAAGAAGCAGCCATACAAAGCGGCGTTATCTACACCCGGATCATCATGGCAGGTAGTCTTGTCATCATGTTGTTGTTTCTGATCAATGGTATTTTCAGGGGTGCCGGCGATGCCATGATGGCCATGAAAAGTTTATGGCTTGCTAACATTTGCAATATTATTTTATGCCCCATTTTAATAAAGGGCTGGGGACCAATACCAGCATTTGAAATTATGGGTGCTGCTATGGCTACCACCATTGGTCGTGGTATTGGGGTGGCGTACCAATTGTATCATTTGTTTAATGGCAACCGCATGGTACGGTTTACCTTAAAAGCGCTATCGCTGGATTTAAAAATTATCAGGTCGTTAATCAGTATTGCGTGGCCGGGAACTTTACAGTTTTTAATAGGCAGCGGCAGTTGGATAGTGCTTGCCAGTTTAGTAGTGCAAACAGGCCATAGCGAAGCCAGTGCAGGTTACCAGATAGCTATCAGGGTTATCATGTTTTTTCTACTGCCTGCGTGGGGCATGAGCAATGCGGCCGCAACGCTGGTTGGCCAAAATCTAGGGGCAGGTCAACCGGGCAGGGCAGAGCTTTCGGTATTGCAAACAGCAAAGTACAATACCATATTTATGGCTGTGGTGTCATTTATTTTTATTGTATTTGCTCCCTACATTATTTCGCTTTTTACTAAGGAAGAAATTGTTATGAACTATGCCGTAACAGCGGTAAGGATTATTGGGACCGGCTTTATTTTTTACGGTATTGGTATGGTAATGGCCAATGCCTTTAACGGCGCCGGAGATACCCGAACGCCTACACTTATAAATTTTGTAGGATTTTGGCTGATACAAATACCGCTTGCCTATTTGTTGGCCCGTACCTTTTCATTAGGACCAAAGGGAGTTTTTATAGCAATACCCGTTTCTGAAACTGCTATATCAATAGCCGCCTGCATTTTGTTTAGAAAGGGTAAATGGAAGCATAAGAAGGTGTAAGAGGGGACCAAAGCTTCTTCTGCAAAACAGGAGATTACACCTATTCCTACCCTCCTAACCGGCTATCGTGTGGACAAATCTTTTTTATTTTCATCTCTGCCTTGAATTTTGGAAAAGAGATATTTACCACAGAGAAAAACAAGAGTCTTTCACAGAGGACACAAAGATTTAACGCTGGCTTTTCTCTGTACTTCTTTCTTTGTGTACGCTGTGGTTACCTTTTTTTGACATTAGTTAGATTTGTACATACGATAGCCTAACCGGAGGGCAGGAATAGGTAATTATAATACCAGTATCATTTTTTCGAATCTCAGAACTTTAGCGCATCGGCGGCGTGCTAATTTTAAAAACAAAATAATTATTGTTTGATGTAAAAGAGGAGCACCTTATCCACTCGCTATGGTAACAGGCCCTACAGGCATTTGTCCGCTATTTAAATACGCTTTTACTTTTGGCGTCAACCTGGTTAATTCTTTATACTGATTGATGTGGGCTGTTAAAACAAAAACGGTTATTGTGTAATTAGAAAAGTTTTGTTGATGTTGCAAGTTTTTGTCAAACGTTAAAAGAGCATCGAAAAAATTGTCAATCAAAAGTTTTAGCAAATCCCCATTTTTGATACCATTCCATTGTCTGTCCCTAACTGTAAATATTTCATGCTCAGGAAAGTCCAGCTTTAGTCGTTTAGGCAAATTCTCATCAAGTAACAGTCGCATATAACTGGGCTACGTTTTTAGAAGTTAAAAGTTTGTTGGCTACGTCCAGCAAGGCAACCGCCTGTTCTTTGGATACTGTAGGGAAGTCGTCTAAAAATTCATCAAGCGATACTCCAGCTTCCAAATGGTCAAACAAACTTTCCACTGGAACACGTGTTCCTCTAAATACAGGTTGTCCACCTAAAATTTCCTCGTCAACGTTTATGATTTCAATGATCTCCATGAGTAAATTTAATTTAATTGTACGAGAAAGATGTGCCCAAAAAGTTTACCGCTAACTCAATTATTCATGCGCTGAGTCAAGCATAGCAAAGCAGCGTTGCAATTTTCCAATGTTTGAAAAACTAATTCGCCAAACCCCATAATGAAGAAAAACTACTCCCTCCCCGATGCTTTAAAAAACCCTATCTCAGCCAATTGAACCGGCCCCTTCGACCCTGTTATGGTGATCCGCACTTTTGAGGTTTCAACTGGTTTACTGCGTATGAGTCGCTTGTACCCCACCGTCGAAAAAGTGCTCAGTTGTTCCCATGTACTTCCAGTCCAATAGGCTACAAGTCCACTCTTAATTTTTTGTCCGTTGGCTATATTCTCCTGCAGCATTACCCTGTCGAAGCTTACTTTCTTATTAAATGAAATTACCAAAGGAACATTGGTTTTAACAGGCAAAAAGGTGCTCAGTTTTTTATCTGTTAATCGTTTGTCGGTGTGCATTGAAGCCAGGTTGTTTACAAACGTTTCGTTTAAGATTGACCTGAAGTCTTTAATTGCTTTTATGTCGCTTTCTTCAAAAAGCCCTTCGTTATTCGGAGGTATGTTCAGCAACAACAAACTGTTTCTACCTGCCGACTGGTAATAGAGATTGACCAGGTTTTGAGGGGTACGAACTTTATCATTTTCGTTTGCATGCCAAAACCATCCCGGCCTGATGCTTACATCTGTTTCAGCGGGTATCCAGTTGGTACCATCTTCATCTCCGGTGTTTAAGTATTTGGGATCGGCTTTGCCGGGAGCAAGACCGGTTGTATCAATGGTTGACCAACAGGTTTCGCCTGCATTACCGGCTTCGTTGCCCACCCAGCGTACATCCGGGCCGGCATCACTAAACATAATGGCTTTGGGTTGAAGGTCTCTTACCAACTGCCAGTAACCTTTAAAATCATATTCCATTGCCTTGGCATTCTCTCCTTTGGCCCCATCAAACCAAACCTCCGATACTTCACCATAACCGGTAAGCAATTCTTTTAACTGGTTTTTGTAATGATCGTTGTATGCATCCGTACCATACGAAGGCTCGTGCCGGTCCCATGGCGATAAATAAAAACCAAACTTTAATCCAAATTCTTTACAGGCATCAGCCACTTCTTTTACTACGTCGCCCTGGCCATTTTTCCATGGGCTGTTCTTAACCGAATGCTCTGTAAATTTTGAAGGCCACAAACAAAATCCATCATGGTGTTTTGCAGTAATGATGGCCATTTTAAATCCACCATCCTTTAATGCTTTCACCCATTGGCGTGCATCCATTTTAGTTGGATTAAATATAGCAGGGCTTTCTGTTCCGTCTCCCCATTCTTTATCAGTAAACGTATTAACGGTAAAGTGCAGGAATGCGGTAGTTTCCAATTGTTGCCAGGCTAGCTGCCTGGGTGTTGGCTTTGGCAAAGACTGTGCATTTGCCTGTAAGCAAGCTATGACCAGCATAAACGGGAGGAAAATATTTTTCATATAGATACAATGTGCTGACTAAAGTAAAACTTTATAGGCTCTTCGATAAACTTAGTAGATTATGATTGTAAAGATTTTAAAAATTGCTTTATAACCTTAGTAGGAAAATGATAAAGTAGAGCTCTAACCTTATTACCTTATTGTGTTTAATCAAATCATAATAAGGTAAGAGGGTTAAAAAAAAGAATGCCTTTCTACTAAGGTTTAACAGCCCAAAAACTCCACTCCTCTAAGTTTGCTGAAGAAGCACTTTAAATAAAACCAAGATTTGGTATTGTCGTATAAGTTAATACTTGCGCATAAAATAATAATTTGGGTAGAAGCTTGCTTGAATAAGGATTAGATGATAACCATGCCGCCGGTAAACGATGACCATAGTTATAAACCTGAACGGACTGCGACGCCACTGAAGCATTATTAATAACAAATGCCCGAGTAATAATTTTTTTAGTTAACAGGTTTGTAAAGAATTAAAATAACATTCTTTCGTTTGTTATAAAACAACAGATGGATGGTTAGTCCGGTTTCAAAAAAAATACTACATCGTATATAAATTCAGATATTGCAGGCCGCATGGGACACATTAGAAGACAGACTATTTTATCTTCCATCATCATTTATCTTGGTTTTGCCATAGGCTTGCTTAATACGTACCTGTATGTAAAACATGGCACGTTTACTCTGGAGCAATATGGTCTTACCCGCCTGCTAAACGATGTGAGCGCTACTTTTTTCTCATTCGGAACACTGGGCGTTGTCAGCTATATTTATAAATTTCACCCCTTCTATAAAAATAATTTAAGCAAAAAAGAGAACGACCAGCTTGGCTTTAGCCTGCTGATTATATTGCTTGGTTTTTTACTGGTAGTTGCCGGAAGTATCTTTCTCAAACCGCTCTTCATTCGCAAGTTTTCTGAACGCTCCCTGTTATTCATTAAATATTATTACTGGACATTGCCTTTTACTTTAGGCTTGCTGTTATTCACCATATTTGAAGCCTTTGCCTGGTTTGCGCAACGCAGTATTTTCACCAACTTTTTAAGGGAGACCGGTTTACGATTGATCCAGCTAATCCTCATTATCTGCTTTATCGTGGGCTGGATCAATTTCGACGAATTTATTAAATGGTTTTCGTTTTGTTACCTGGTAATTGCCCTGGTACTTATTGTTTATCTGGTTCGGAAAAATAGCGTCCACTTCACTTTTAAAATAAGCAGGGTTACCAAAAAATTTTCAAAGAAAATTGGCTCGCTTATGCTGCTGATTTACGGAGGACTTATAGTAAACACATTGGCACAGTATATTGACAGCATCATCATAGCCAGTATAAGTGATGGGGGTTTAACTGATGTGGGCATTTATACGTTGGCAACCTTTATAGCTACTACGATAAGCGTTCCCCAACGCAGTATTATTTCGGCAACGGTGCCTGTACTGTCCAACTCGTGGAAGACAAAAAACTATGACGAGATCAAACGCATTTATAACCGTACCAGTATAAACCTGCTCTTGTTATCGCTGCTCATCTTTTTTATTATCTGGCTGAATGTAAACGACCTGTTTACGGTGCTGAACATTAATAAAGATTTTGAGGCCGGCAAAATGGTGATACTGATACTGGGCATTAGTAAAATTATTGATGCCGGCACAGGTGTTAACAGCCAGATCATTGGCACTTCTAATCTTTGGCGTTTTGAAGTGTTGACCGGCGTATTGCTCCTTTCTATATCAATACCGCTGAATTATTTTTTGGTAAAGCAAATGGGCATCAATGGTTCGGCTTTATCCAACTTAATTGCCTTCGCCATCTATAATGCGGTCAGGTTATTTTTTATCTATCGCAGGTTCTCCATGCAGCCCTTTACAGCCAAAACAGTTTATGCAGTATTGGCTACGGTAAGTATTTATGCAGGGTGTTATTTATTGTTAAATAACATGCATGGTTGGATAGCCATCTTTTTGCGCAGTGCTATGTTTGTGCTATTGTTTGCGGTGGCGGTTATTAAATTGCGCATCAGTCCCGATGCTGATTTTTTATTGGCCAATGTGTTGAGCAAGATTTTAAAAAATAAGAAGATAGATTAAGCAACCGGTTTTAAAAGTAAGCCATTATTGGACTGTACTCAAACACCTGACTTAAAAGTAAAGAACATAAGCATTTTAGAAAGTGGCCCCCCCCTTTAAAATTTGTGGCGAAATCTTAAATTGGACGTGTAGCATCTTCTTTATCGTTTCGCAGATTTCTGCAGGCAAAAGCCGGTGTTAAAGAAAACAGTAGCATCAGTTTAGTTTCTATCAAAGGAACAATCAGCCACCAATCCGTTTTGCCGCTTTAATTGAGCATTTATCCGCAGCGAGAGACAAGATGCATAAAAAAATGGTAGCGATTTAATACGTCCCCGCATTAAGCCTGCGTTTTGTTGATTTACTTAAGTCAAAAAAATAATATTGAAAAATAAACTAAATTTTAAACGCTTAGCAGCTATACAAAGCGTATAGG
>JAJAYD010000123.1 GCA_026786345.1 Chitinophagaceae bacterium | reverse complement strand
GATTAATAGTGGGCACATTATGATCGGCTGTTGCCACCACCTGCTTTGGACGGGCAACTTTTAGTCCACGTATTTCTATACCGCTGAATGCCTGCGGGCTGGTTACTTCGTGTATAAAATGTTTATCGATGTACAATACAGACGGACCATTGGGTATGGTTTTTACCACGTGACTGTCCCAGATTTTATCGAATAATGTATTTGCCATAACCTCACACTCGGTCCCTCTCCACCTCATCCGCCCTTCGGGCACCTTCTCCTAAAAGAGAAGGACAGCGGATGCATGTCTAATAGAGAGGGAGGCCGGGCATTTATTTTTTTTTGAACAATATATTTTTACAATTCTGCATTTGTAGATTCTTGAACCACAAAGACACCAAGAACCGAAGGTTCACTAAGCTTTGTGCAACTTTATTACTTAGTGTCTTCGTGGTTCTAGTAGTCGAGCTTACATATTTCAGTACAAGTGAGTGACACAACAATGTTTAATAGCACCACAATTGCCTGCTACCAAAACCTATAAAACCATTTCTGAAATACCCTTGTTGTACTCTTTGTAATGATGCGCTAACAGGTTCAAATCTTCTTCTTTTACTTCTTTCTTTTCGTCGGCTACCTTTAAAAAATCCTGGTACAACACGTCAATATCGTTGCGGGTAAACGTAAAACCAAGCTTTTGAAAACGATGCGCCAAAGCACTCCGTCCGCTGCGGGCCGTTAAAATAATTTTACTTTCTTCTGCACCAACATCTTCAGGGTTGATGGTCTCATACGTGCCGGCATCTTTCAAAAATCCATCCTGGTGAATACCTGAGGAATGAGAGAATGCATTGCCGCCAACAATGGCCTTATTTGGCTGAACCGGCATACGCATGGTTTCGGCAACCAGGCGGCTCATAGGGTTCAATAATTTTGATTGAATATTGGTATAAAAATTAAGGTCTTTGTGTTGTTTAATAATCATGGAAACTTCTTCCAATGAAGTATTTCCGGCTCTTTCGCCCAGGCCGTTAATGGTACATTCTATTTGCCTTGCGCCCGCAATAACTCCAGCAATTGAATTAGCAGTTGCCACGCCCAAATCGTTATGGCAATGACACGAAATGATCGCTTTGTCAATATTTGGAACATTGTTAACCAGGTAAGCAATTTTTTCAGCATATTGGTATGGCAGGCAATAACCTGTGGTGTCGGGAATGTTAACCGTGGTAGCACCGGCTTTAATAACAGCTTCAATTACACGTGCCAGGTAGTCGTTGTCTGTACGGCCGGCATCTTCAGCATAAAACTCAACATTATCGGTATAATTCCTGGCCCATTTAACGCATTGGATGGCACGGGCTAAAATATCCTCGCGGTTTGAGTTGAATTTGGAAACAATATGAGAATCTGAGGTACCAATACCTGTGTGAATGCGTGGACGTTTGGCATATTTTAATGCTTGCCCGGCAACCTCAATATCTTTTTGAACAGCCCTGCTTAAACCACAGACGACTGCATTTTTTATTACTTTGGCTATTTGCTCCACCGATTCAAAATCGCCGGGGCTTGAAATAGGAAAACCAGCTTCAATAATGTCAACACCCAACTCCTCCAGTTTAAGGGCAAGCTCAACTTTTTCGCCGGTATTTAGTTTACAACCCGGCACCTGTTCGCCATCCCTGAGTGTTGTATCGAAAATGAAGACCTGGCTGGCGCTCATAACCATTGATTTATGTGAAAAAAGGTGTTGTTATTTTTGAATGTACCCTTAATTAGAAAGCCAAACTACCTTTAACTTCGAAAGTATCGCATAACCAATGTAAGAAAATAACAAAGTTAAAAGCGTTTTACAAAGATAAAAGCTGCTAAAACCCGCTGAAACACAATGCAGTACTGAATCTTACACCTTAAAAACTACGATGCCCAACCAGTCGACCGATGCCCTTTTTCAACTAATCCACTCATTAGAAAAGTCGGAAAAGCGAAATTTTAAATTATATGTAAAGCGAAACACGGATAACGATGCATTGAAGACCGTTCAGTTATTTGATGCATTGGACAAGATGGATCGGTACGATGAAGAGACACTTTTGAACCGGAATCCCTCGATAAAAAAGCAGCAACTATCCAACATAAAGGCGCAGCTCAACAAGCAATTGATGGCCAGCCTGCGGCTCTTAAAAAGCCAGGACAACATAGCCATACAACTACACGATCAATTGGATTATGCCCGGATATTGTATGACAAAGGGCTGTATCTTCAAAGCCTGCGGACACTTGACCGGATTAAAGAAAATGCCCAGCTAAACAACCAGGTAAGCCTGATGGTGGAGGTGCTATTCCTGGAGAAAAAAATAGAATCGCTGCACATTACCCGAAGTATGCAAAACAAGGCGGATGTACTAACTGCCGAAGCCGATGCATTAAACGTGAGGGTGTTGCACATTAACCAATTAAGCAACCTGGCTTTGCGCCTATACAGTTGGTTTATAAAAAATGGTCATGCCCGTAACGAGGCCGATGAAATTGAAGTCCGCCGGTTTTTTCAACAGCACCTATCGTTCGACCCCGAAAATGTAGAGGGCTTTTACGAGAAATTATACCTATACCAAAGCTATTGCTGGTATGCCTTTATACGCCTGGACTTTTTAATGTATTACCGCTATACGTACAAATGGGTAGACCTTTTTGAACGCGAACCCAATATGATTACCATTGAAACTGCCCAATATATTAAAGGGATGCACAATTTGGTTAGCGCTCATTTTGACTTGCAGAACTATAAAAAATTTGATAAGGACCTTCAAAAGTTTACAGACTTTGCACAAACACCTTTGGTGGTTGACAACGATAACAACCGTATTCAAACCTTTGTATACCTGCACCTGGCCAAGCTTAACAAACATTTTATGCAGGGTACTTTTACTGAAGGCCTGCAACTAATTCCGGAGATTGAGGCTAAACTTAAGCAGTATGCATTATACCTGGACCGGCATCGGGTACTGGTATTTTATTACAAAATAGCCTCATTGTATTTTGGCAGTGGCGATAACGACCGGGCCATTTTTTATCTTAATAAAATAATTAACTGGAAGGTAGACTTGCGGACCGACCTGCAATGTTATGCCCGCCTGTTGCACCTGATTGCGCATTACGAATTGGGTAATACAGGCATACTGGAATACCTGGTGAAATCGGTCTATCGTTTTATGGCCAAAATGGAAAACCTGAGCGTGGTGGAAGAAGAAATTTTTAAGTTTATCAGGAGCACGTTTCATTTATCGTATAGAAAACTACGACCAGAGTTTGAACAGCTTTTAAACAAGTTGAAAAGCTATGAGAATAACCGTTACGAAACACGGGCGTTTGCTTACCTGGATATTATTTCGTGGCTGGAAAGCAAGATTCGCAACGAGCCGGTACAGAAAGTAATTCGTGAAAAATTTTTAATGAAGGTGGAGAAGGAACATATAAAAACTGCCCACCTCTAAATGGCAATTCAATTGTAATCGGTTATGGATTGTAAGAAATTTTGGGGGCCGGCTTTGGGGGTATCAATGTATCATTTGTTGTGCCTGCCCCGTCATAATGCCTAAGTGTGGATACATCTAACTAACGTCAAAAAAAGGTAACCACAGCGTACACAAAGAAAGAAGCACAGAGAAAAGCCAGAGGTAAATCTTTGTGTCCTCTGTGAATAACTCTTGTTTTTCTCTGTGGTTAATATCTCTTTTCCAAAATTCAAGGTAGAGATGGAAATAAAAAAGATGTGTACACTCGGTAGGTCATAATGCGGGGTCACTCACGTGTACAGTAGTAATCTTTACCAGCTATTTAATGCCCTGTAAACTTTTTGGTTTTAACACTCACTCAACTCAAACTTAATCCGGTTGTTACACTCAATTGTAATTGACCATTATCGTCAGTTGGTCATCAGCAACATAAT
>JAJAYD010000122.1 GCA_026786345.1 Chitinophagaceae bacterium | reverse complement strand
GCATTACGATTGATTTGCCTTCGGGTGGGGGGGAGGTGATAAGGTTTGAATTAATTAAATAACGGAATGGGGGATATAATGTACAATGGGTAATTACAAGGCCGAATCTTTTTGAGCCAGACTAAATTACTAGTATGAAACTTTCGTTGCCACGTTTCATTGGCAAGTTTTCATAGGAGCGGGTTGCAGTTTACCCTGAGCATGTCGAAGGGCACTCTTGTACTCTTTTCAATTATTGGGCAAGGTCAATAATTATAAATATTTCTTGCAAAGCACAACAGGTAAATATTTGGTCTAAGCAGGCGGCAGCATAGCTAAGCTTTGTATCGTGACATAAGTGCCTGACTAAAGAGCTACCGTTTGTACATATCTTTTTTATTTCGATCTCTACATTGGATTTTGAAAAGAGATATTAACCACAGAGAAAAACAAGAGTCTTTCACAGAGGGCACAAAGATTTAACGCTGGCTTTTCTCTGCTTCTTTCTTTGTGTCTTCTGTGGCTACCTTTTTTTTACAAAAGTTATATGTGTATACTTTAGCCTAAAGAAAGCGGAGCAAGCTTGCGCTGCGTACCGTAATCCCTTGGAAAACGCCCATAGCATTTAAAGCCGACCCCAGCAGCACGAAACTTTCAGGCAGAACAGGGTTTAAAAAGTTCCTAAACTACCGGATCTTTTATTTTCTTAAAGTGATAAGCTATATCATGTATAATTGAAAGAAAGGGTACCTAATCTGAAAGGATTATGATTGGGAATAGTAACATGATGTTCCTCGCTGAATGTAGTGGTAATTCTAATATGGCTACCTGATTGTCGTGTAACCTTATATTGATACCCTATTTAGAATTTTTGTTAGTTGCGATATATTTATATTCCCTGGTATTTTTTCTTGATGAAAAAACTTCTGCTTTTACCATGTGTAAACGAACAATACGTTGCTTCTCATCATCAAAATTACATTTTACGGCATCTCTCAATTCGCTTAATTAAAGTATCTGCCTTTGTAAAAATAGAATGCCCTAACCCTCTTGCTGTAAGCCCGCCTTCCAGGCAATCTTCTACTATAAAAATAATTTCCTTCATATATTCAAGATAATATCAATCAGGTTCAGCACAAAAAATCAGAGCAAAAATATGCGACTAAAATTTAGGAGAAAAGCTCAAAGCGCACAAATCATATAACAACCATTCTTATAAAGAAGCCTACAACCATTTTTTAAAAAATGCCATTATATCCTCCCTCATCTCCGGCGTTTCTATGTGGCCAACGTTATATATTTTTAACTGCCACGCAGAAGGCGCTCCATCCTTCCGGTATACTTCTTTGAGATTATTATCAATTTTTTCTAAACCTTTCAATGGAGTTAAAGGGTCAAGTTTTCCGGCTAAGCCAAAATGAGGGCGGGGAGAAATGAGACCGTTTATCTGCGACGTTGTAAAATGATTGAGCAAATCCGGAACATAATAATAAACACCATGCAGGTTTAAACCTTTTTCTTCAATTAAAGATTGAAAATCGGTCAAACAACAAAGGTCCACACAAACCTTAATTCTTTCGTCCAGCGCTGCTAACCACCACGACATGGTACTGCCCATTGACATGCCTACGGTACCTATTCGCTTACTGTCAACATCTTCTTTTGTTTGCAGGTAGTCCAGCGCTCTTAGATTGTCATACACCATCATCCCCCACATAACCTGCCCTTTCCAAAGCATGTCCTTAAAAATTTCCATTTCCGAGAGTCCCCGTCGTTCGCCAAAAGCCCAGCTATGTAAACAAAAACCTTCATAACCTGCACGGGCAAATGCCAATGCATAAGCAGGCTGCTGCATTTCTTTTCTGCCTTTTATAAACTCCTCTTTGCCCACTTCATACTGGCCAAAATGCGAATGATTAAATAATATAACAGGCACCTTGCCTTTGCTGTTTTTAGGCCTGGTGAAATATGCAGGCACCAACTCAAAACCATTGATGTCGAATAAAAGTTTTTCTGTAACCATTTCATCGGTCTCTTCCCTTGATAGTACTTTTACCGACATAGGCCTGTGCCGGTCAGGCAGTTTACCAAGTAAGCCGTATAACTCTTTTCGTCTGTCTGCATTACTGTTAGTTGAGGGTGTAACATTCGCCTTTAAGTTCATCGGGTCCTGGTTGATTGAAGAAGTTTTTGAATGGCTTACACAACTATACAAAGCAAAAACTACTGTTATAAGGAGCAGGCATTTTTTGATGAAATGTTTCTTTATTTTCATTGGATACCACTGAGGAATATTTCTTATCAGGTTTGGTTTTGACAATGGCAGAAGATCATCTTTATTTCTTTACAAATCTCAAAGATTGCACATCATCATCACCGGATAATAAGATTGTATATACTCCTTTAGAAAGATGGGAGATGTTGATGGAACCTTGTGTAACCTTTTGGTCATAGACAACTTTTCCACTAACATCGTTAATTCGTATGGATTTGTAATTGTCAATTCCTTCTACATATATCTTATTAATTGCCGGGTTTGGATAAACATGGACAGTGTATTTTTTATCAATATCAACTCTTGCAATTTTACTATACGTTGTTGTTCCATCCCTGTCAATCATTTTTAAACGGTAAAATAACCTTCCACTATTTTTATAAGTATTTAAGGAATTAAAATCTTTGAATTGATAATTTAAAACGCCCGAACCACTAATTGGCTGTATCATTCCTGCTTTTTCAAAATGCGTAGCATCCAGACTTCTTTCAATTTCAAAATGGCTAAAGTTTAATTGATTGGCAGTACGCCAATTGGTTACTACATCGTTTTGTACTTTTTGCGCCGTGAACAACAGAAGATTAATTGGTAAGTAACCGCCCTGGCTCAACTTCAAAACAAAAATATCACCACTGCCAACAGGTGTAAGATTATTAGTGCCAGCACCGGGATCAAAATCTGCCGTACCATAAAAATCACCACTGATATATAAATTGCCCAAAGCATCTGTAGCTATGGATTGACCATACTCCGAAGCAGCGCCGCCCATATTTATTGCTTCCACAAAATTGCCCGAGGGATCTAATTTAGAAACGAAAATATCATAATAGCCAGCAGAGGTAAGGTTATTGGTTGCGGCACCGGGATTAAAATCAGATGTAGCCATAAAAATTCCTGTGGTATATACATTACCAGCATTATCAACTGCTAACGAAAGTCCCTCATCATCCCCGGTACCACCCATACCTTTTGCCCACAATAAAATGCCCGATGGGTCTAATTTGGTAACAAAAATATCGAAATCACCTGCCGAGGTTATATTATTGGTTGCGGGACCATATTGAAAATCTGCTGTACCAAAAAAAGCTCCTGTGGTATATATATTACCGGAAGCATCCAACTTTATAGAATAACCAACATCATCTGTTGTGCCACCCATATTTAATGCCCATACAAAAGTGCCTGAAGCATTTAGTTTACTAATAAAAATATCTCTGCCACCGGCAGATGTACGGGTGACAATAAACGGGCCGGGCGCAAAATCTACTGTGCCGGTAAAAGCTCCTGTTGTATATACGTTACCCAAAGCATCTACTGCTATTGATTGACCATAATTAGTAGAACTACCATCCAGTGTTTTGGCCCATACAAAATTGCCAGAGGCATCCAATTTAGAAATAAACGTAGCAAAAACACCAATAGTTGTCAGGTTAGAAACACTGGCCCCCGGATCAAAATCTGAGGTGCCGTTAAAATATCCCGTTGTATATACATTACCCGAAACATCTACTGCCAGTGACCTGCACTCATCACCGGCCGTACCACCCATACTTTTTACCCAAACTAAATTACCGGAAGCATCCAATTTGCTAACAAAAATATCATAGCCGCCAGCCGAGGTGAGATTAGTGGTTGCGGCGCCGGGATCAAAATCTCCTGTTCCTGAATAGGCCCCGGTAGTAAGTACATTACCAGCGGCATCTACTGCTATAGCATAACCAACATCATCTGTAGCGCCACCCATATTTTTTGCCCATACAAAATTGCCCGAAGCGTTTACTTTGCTAACAAAAACATCCCTTCCACCGGCAGATGTAAGATTATAAGTTCCCGGGCCGGGATCGAAGTCGGCAATACCCCTAAAAGCTCCGGTAGTGTATACATTGCCGGAAGCATCTACTGCCACAGACAGGCTATAATCATCATTAATGTCGCCAATATTTCGCGCCCATTCCAGGTTCATATTTTGGGCATGTAGAGAAGAAAAAAGCAGTAAGGTAAAAACGATAAAAATGTATTTCATAATAGTAGGTTTTTTGATACGCTTATTTGTTCCTTACAAATAAGAAATAATGTACTCGTGGCTACACAACTAGAAGATAATGCAAAAGCCCTTGTTATAAACAAAATAATAAATACCGTTTGGGCAATTATTCTTTAAATGCTTAGGCAGCCCATTAAGATAGGGAGCCATCTGGTATGACATCAATTAGGTACCATCTAAACGGATAGTTATTTTGAAGCACAAAATTTAAACAGCTTCTAAGAAGTAATGGTAAGCCCTCTTTAAAAACCACCTGAACTTTAATAATAAAAACGTTCGCTAATAATTTTGCCGTCTTTTACTTCGTAATTGCACATTTCTTTCATGTCCATTCGTCCCATACCTTTCATAGTTACATCCATGCCCATTTCCATAAAAATGTAGTTGCCAAAAACTGTTGGTTCGTGGGTATAACTGCTGTGCATTTCTTCTGCCATGCTTCTAAATTTCTTTCCTTTTTATTTGATGGCATCCATACCAGTTACCGTTTCTATCTCACCCTGCATATTTCTTTCTGTACTGGTGGCATCATTTGAATACAATTCGTTGTGCGCGGTTTTAAATTGCCCTTGCTGACAAAGGTCATACAAACGGCTGGCTGTTTCTTTAGTAGTCATTTTTTTAATTTTAGAAGATGGAGAATAGGTTAAAAATATAGCGTAGATAATCAATAATGAAGCCTTCGGCCAAATTTCATTTTTTAATAATTCTTATGCTCAGAACTCCTTACCCCATTGAACGATATATGTTCAGACCTCCCAAATTGAAATAGCAGTATAAAGCAGTTACGTATTGCTGGGTATGCTTTCAATCATTTTAAATTTTAAACCCCTAACTTATTACTTCTACCTGATAACAGTTATTGCAGAAGGACATCAGCCGGTTCGGTGCCCAGCGAAGCCAAGGCATTCAGAAACCAGCAAAGCGGTTTCTGAAAGAAGCGGGTGGAGTCCTGGCGCAATAACGAGGCCACACGGCCTGAGTGTAAAATTGTGGTAGAAGGAGTTATGAATGCATTTCAATTTGCGGGAGGTAAGGAGTTCTAATACTACATCTCTACCTGTCCTTTTAAGAGACAGGCATGTTTATCCGTACAAAAACTAATTGATCTATTGTAAAAAAAATATCGTTTGTCCAGATGGAGTCTTCATAGTAAGCTTTGTGTGTTGGGATGCGACCCCACTTAAAAAGTACATGGTATTCTGTGTGAAATATGACCGGGTCCGATAACACAGTTCATGGAGGCCCAAAAAAATCAATTGTTTACGAAGTAATTTTTGATTTGCTTTCAATTCTTAATCGGACGATCTTTGATAATCCCGAACGTTCGGGATGATTTGCTTTCAATTCTTGATCGGACGATCTTTTTGCTACCGTTGGTATTGCAGTAGGGCCGTTGTAGGTGTTCTTCACCTGCAACTTAAGCGCTGTTGAGAAAAGCCTCACAACCCCATGAAGATATATAAGTACAAGTGAGTGATACAAGCGCAACTAAATAATATTCCTGCCAGCTGTCCTGTTCTACTCAGATGCTCTTTGCTGATAAAAAATTGTTGAAGTTGTTCGAGTGTTTCTCTATGGATGACTTCGAGCATACGATAGAAGGGATATCTTCTACCATCGTTCTTTAGTCCTGCCCCTTGCAGATGTTTCTTTTATTAGTGTCATTACATGTGTATCACGTAAAACTGTGGTGGTGGATAAGAAAGCCCAATAAAAAAATCTTTTTCGCTCATGTATTTTGCAGGTGAAGAACACCTGCAAAGGCGCAAATCTCCTGCCAAAATCTTATTGTTGTTTCATCTTTATCAACCTCTTTTAAATATTTTGCTTTCCAGCCAAATTTACCATTTATTTCAAAACAGTAAATTCTTCCTCCGTTATCATCGACTGACCACGAATCAAATTCGGTTTCGTTGGCTTTCCTTTTTTTCGCATCCATAATTTATAAGTTTCTAACAGGATGCTCCTATGGACCTAAACACTTTTTACTTTTTTACTTTTTACTTTTGAATTCCCTCCACAAACATCACACCCACATACTTATCATACAACTCAAACAATTAATCAATCCGCTTCGTCTCGTTTATGAAGGGTTGAGGGCGGTAGCAGAGATCAACGGCTTTGTCTAATGTAGAGTTCAGCTATGCCGGGGTCTTTTGGCAAAACGTGGCCTTTGAGGAGACACCAGCAGAACAGAATGTGTAGTTTTCTTTTGTACCCAGCCTCAGAACTTATATTATCCTTTTGTTGCGTCGCACACCTGTACGCTTGTGCTTGCTTCATCAGCTATGCCGGGGTCCCTTGGCTAACGTCAATATGACTTTTGAAGGAGACCCCAGCAGGACGAAAGAATGGTGCTCGTTATCAATTCTCCTCTTTCTGACCGTCACAGGCAAATTTTTCAGGATACCGAAAACAGCATAGCCACAAGTTTCATTAGCTTAATGG
>JAJAYD010000121.1 GCA_026786345.1 Chitinophagaceae bacterium | reverse complement strand
GGTATATGTTATCCTGGATGAAAGTCATTGGGTCATTGGGTCATTGGTCAATGGTGAGTGGTGAGTAGTGAGTGGTCAATGGTCAATGGTCAATGGTCAAAGGTCAAAGGTCAAAGGTCAGTTGTGAGTTGTGAGTTGTGAAATAGTAAATCCAGTATTTCCTATTCCCGATCTTCTAACTGTTTTTTTCTTCTTTCTTCTATTGATGACGGCTAATCGTTGTGGCGAAATTCTGTGTTCCGTCTGCCGACAACTGAAGCCCATTAAAGGTAAAAGGTTTAATGGTTTCTACTGCTGCCTAATCTATAACATCAAGCTGGAACTGCATATGAATAGTGAACTGCTGCTGATTGCTCCAATCCCGCCAGAAGAAGCGGGAAAGGCTGTCCTGCCGACATATTGCCAAACCGATTTTGTACCCAGTACTTTTATTAGTCTCTCGAAAAGCAGGGAAATACATCTTCTTTAAAATAGGATTCTTGATCTGCCCAAAACATATAACTTACTCTCAAAAAGTCTTTTGCGAAACTATGCAATAAGGGAACAATATTTTTATGGGATTTTTTTTCCTTATCATCATCTTCATCACCTGTTTTACCAATATAATTTCCGTCTTGTACGGCAATACCAATCGGAACTGTGAAATGCCGCTCGTGCATTAAAGCAAGTGCATGGTTTAGTTGACCTTTTCTTGTTACCATTAAGTCCGGACCACCAAGCCCAACACCAATTTCTTCGCCATATTGGTATATACTACGAAGGTATCCTTTGTTGCTACCAGGCAGCCATTCTCCGGGCATAAAATTCGCAAATAACATAGTGGTTGATAATGGAAATGATTTTTTTAAGGCAAGCATATTTTCTTTTAATCCATTTACATAGCCTTGTTCGGAAAAACTTGAATCTGTTTTAGGGTTTACACCAATTGCTGTTTCTTGAAGGTTAATGCCTTCTATTTTTCCATCAAATTTCTTTCCTAATGCTTGGAGAAGCAAGGCAAATCGTTCTCTAACTTTTCTATTCCAACGTTTTGCAACCCATCCGGCAGGCTTTCCCTCATCATCGTATTGCAATACAACTCCACCATCGTACTCACTAGAAAATAAATAGTCTGGAATTGCTTTGTATTTAGGATTGAACGTTACGTCTTGTAACTGGATAAATATTTTTTTGCCATACTTTTTAAGATATCTATAATCCTGTTTCAAAATAGAAAAATCATACTGCCCTTTTTTAGGCTCAAATTCCCTCCATGAGTACATAATTTGAGACCCTTTTAACATAGGATGTAAAAGCAAAGGATGGTCAATAAGCGATTGTCTGTCTCTTGCAAAATAGACAAAATGTTTAATACTGTCTTTTAAAACGGGGCAGGTATCATTCAAATATTTTTTATATGCATCTGCATATCTTTCGCTTAGATCTCGCTTTTCCTGGGCATTTAGAGATGTAAATAATACGATGAATAAAAAGATTAAAATACTTTCTTTAGGGCTTTTTAATTTTCGCAATATCGAATTCACTTTTGATTTCTATTTTTAGTGTTGGGTACAACGATGACGATGTTGTGGCGGCATTCTGTGTTCCGTCTGCCCACAACTGAAGCCGATTAAAGGTAAAAGGTTTAATGGTTTCTACTGCTGCCTAATCTATAACATCAAGCGGGAACTGCATATGAATAGTGAACTGCTGCTGATTGCTCCAATCCCGCCAGAAGAAGCGGGAAAGGCTGTCCTGCCGCAATAATGTCAAGCCGCATGTAAAGGTTACTAATCGTTAAGACGATTGGGAATATCCATGCTCTCGTGTAAAATTCTAATTATTTCAATCTCAGATGAGGAGTATTTATAAAAGATAAGATGAGATCTTATTTTTGCAGATCTGTAATCTTTTCTCATGTGACTGCAATCCTTACCAGATGCAGGCTTGCCAGCTAAAAATTCAATTTCTTTATAAATTAAATTTTGATATCTATCAGCTTGTTCCAGCGACCAGGTTTGAAAGGTATACAACCAAATTTCTTCTAAATCTTCAACTGCAGTTTGATAGAAAACAACTTTGAGTTTTCTCATAAGTACTTCTTATGAAGTTTTGCTAAGTGTGCTTTCGGGTCAAAATCTTCAATCCTTTTAGATTTTTCACCATGATCTAAAGCTTTTAAAAGTGCAGATTTTTTTTCTTCTTCTGATTGAAGCATTCGCAATGCAGTTCGTACTACTTCACTTGCCGACCCGTACTTACCAGAGGATACTTCTTTAGTAATAAATTTTTCAAAATGATCGCCAAGTAGAATTGATGTGTTTTTAGCCATACATATCTTTTTACTATTCAAATATACCAATAATTGGTATACCTGGAAGTTGTCTTGCCAAATCTTTTAGATAGCTGATTTTGATGAGACGTGACACACAACGACGGCTCACATTGTGGCGGTATTCTGTGTTGCGTCTGCCGACAACTGAAGCTGATTAAAGATAAAAAGTTAGCTGGTGTCTCCGCTGCTTAATTTATAACTTCAAACTGGACCTGCCGATGAATAGCGTAACTGCTGCGGATTGCTGCAATCCCGCCAGAAGAAGCGGGACAGGCTGTAGAGCCGCAATAATGCCAAGCCGTTGAACAAAACCTTCGGTAGACTTTCCTTACCTGTTTGCCATGAAAAAAACAATAAGCAGTCACAAAGAAAAACACATTGAAGATCCGGCAAGCAGCCAAACGGAAAAAATGCTTACAAGCACAAACCACCCTGCAAGTCAAACGAGGGGAAACCTGCACTTTTGAAACCCCATACAGAAAGGCTACCAAAGCTTCAATCAACAAAGGCTTAAATCGAACCTCTGCAAAAAAGGCATACTCATTGGTTGGCAAATTTCCGCCGCGTCGCTTCGTTTAAGCCCCATATATTTTGATTGGTATCCATATTTCTTCTTCTGAATTCGGGTCGTTGTTTTTGTATTTGTCTCCCAATATTTCAAAATGAGGTCTGTCGTCCAATAAATAGTTCTTTGAATTTGGCAACCAGGTTCCGAAAATGTACTCGAATATTTTGGTGTCTGTGCTTAAACCTTTGTAATCGAAAACTGCGTAAAGTCCACCTTTCAAAATATAAGTTTCCATTTCAGCAGGAACGGTTGCAAAGTCTGCTACTTCAATGGCTACCCACTTTTCAAATTCAGCTTTAAGATTAGAAAAGGTAAAGTCAAATGATTGAGGATAAACTTGCATTGAAAATAATTTAGTCGTGAAGTTGTTTTTAATTTCTTTTCGTCTTGGCATAAATGATTGCCAAAGTTTAAACGTTTGATTATCGGCTAATGACATTGTCAGTCGCTTGCCAATTAATTTTTGTTTGTTTAAAGTTACAATTCTCGGTTGCATATTAATTTGACCTGTCTATTTCAATGCAGAATTTGTCTAAAAGCCCAACAATTCCTAATAAAAGTGAAGCCCTAACATTTTACATTCTTTAAATTTTATGTCGCTTTATGCTGTTTTTGTCAATTTAGTTAAACTCAAATTGCAGCCTAAAAATTCATATTTCGAAAACTTAAAGTCTGTAAGGTCAGCATTTGAAAAGTCGAAAGTTATAAAAGTGCAGCTTTCATATTCGCCTTTCGTCAATGGCTTTTGAGTAAAGTCGGTTTTATTATATATTTTGTCTTCTATAAAAAATGTCTACATTATGTCTGTTCAAAGTTTGTAGGGTGTCAAAAAATTACTGCCAACGATGACGGCCTTTAGTTGTGGCGGTATTCTGTGTTCCTTCTGCCCACAACTGAAGCCAATTAAAGATAAAAAGTTAGATGGTTTCTACTGCTGCTTAATTTATACCTTCAAGCTGGACCTGCCGATGAATAGCGTAACTGCTATTGATTGCTCCAATCCCGCCAGAAGAAGCGGGACAAGCTGTAGAGCCCAACTGTTGGCAATACTTTTGTAAGCAGCTGGGCTTTTCGTTAGTCGTTCTCAATAGCTTTGTTTAAAAAGTCAACCAATGGTTTTGTCGTTTTAAAGTAGGAACTGATTTTCTTAAATGTGTCCTCCGATAGTATTTCTTTGTCTGTGAGTTTTTCCATTGTGTAAAAACCTTTCATTTTTAAAAATTCACTTGCTTTATTTTCTTCATCAAACTCTTTTGGTGTCCTGCTCAAAACTCCTGAATTGTTGATACCACTTGGAAATGTTTTTTTAAACAGTTTGTCTTTAATTATGGCTGTCCACTCGTCAAAAGCGTAGTCAATTTCTTGTCTAATTTTTTTCAATTGCTCTGGTTGAGGATTATAAACACCACCTCTTACAAAACAATTGTCTGGTTCAATATGCAGAAAATAAAAGGCCGAAGGGCTATTTTTGCCGTCCCTGTTTAATACAATATAATAGTCTGTCTTATACGGTGTTTTGTCTTTTGCAAATCGTAAGTCTCTATTCAGTCTTGTTATGCACTTTTTAGGGTCAAGATAGGCGTTTAAAATTGTCTTGTCAAAATCTGAAACTGCTGTTATTAATTGCTCTGTCAAAGTAAGAATGTCATTTTTTGCAAAGTCATATTTTTCTCTATTTTCGTCAAGCCATTCTTTTGAGTTATTGACTTTTAACTCTTTTAAAAATTTCAAAGTCTGTTTGTTTATCATTCTATTTTACTTTTTTAAATGTAGTTTTAGGTGTCGTGTTTTTGCCTTGCAGCAATACCTTTGTTAGCGTCATACTTTTATTTGTTGAACAAGTATTCTATTGCCTTTGTTATTGTTTCGTCACTATTTAATTTGTCATTTCTTTGAGTAACGTATACCGATGGCTTTAATGCTGAATGATACCCTTTTCCTTCTTTGTCAAGAAATGCACCTACTACAACACCAAAAAAAGCACCGTCTGTTAAAGTCCAAGTTCTTACTGCTGTAGGGATACCGGCTGTTTGCATACCAAAAAACTTTGTATTAGGTCTTTCTATGTAAGCCATCGACTAACCCAGGTTAGCTACTGATTTTTCTTCCAGTTTTGCGGCAGTAGGTCTGCCATGTTGCTTGTTGTGTATAGGTGTAGTCGCTCTAATACATCTTTTAACCAGTCGTATGGATTTATCTGATGGTATCTGCATGTAGCAAATAAGGAATATATCATTGCCGCTCTTTGTGCTGCATCATGGCTACCAGCAAACAAATAATTCTTCCGGCCTATGGCAACCGGCCTAACTGCATTTTCTACCGGGTTGTTATCAATCTTAAGGGTGCCATCAGTAGTATAAACAATTAACTTATCCCAGCGTTTTAAAAAATACGACATAGCCTTACCTGTAGGGCTTGTGGGCAACACTTTAGGGAGTTCTTTTAACATCCATTCCTTCAATGTTTTTAGAACAGGCACGGCTTGTTCCTGCCTTAATTTAAGCACTTCTTCTTTATCCAGGCCTTCATCTTCCATCCTTCGTTCCAGGGCATAGAGCTGCCCGAACATGACTAATGCATATTCTGATTTGTCTTTATCATTTTGTAGGGCATCATAAAACTTTCTTCTTGCGTGAGACATACACCCCAACATGATTATTCCCGGTCGTTTATCAAAGTGGTCATAAGCTGCATATCCATCTGTTTGTAAGTGCCCCTGAAAGTCTTTTAATATATCATCAGGGCCCTCATGGTCGCGGCCCCGCCGGTAATCAAACAATACTGATTTCTGTTCACTATTGTGATATAGCCAGTAATATCCCTGATGCGTCTTACCCTTTTTATCGTCATCCAATACTTGTATTGTTGTTTCATCAACATGAAGATAGCGGCTGGCCAATACATATTGTTTGTGCAGATCGTATAGGCTTATCAGGTGCATCAGCACTGCTTTAACCCATCCGCAAATTGTTGTTTGCGCAATATTTACCCCTGCACGGCCAAAGCGTTGGGACTGGCGGTGAAGCGGCATATGATCTACGTATTTGTCGCCTCATCCGGCCTACGGCCACCTTCTCCTAAAAGAGAAGGGAAGTGGATGGTTATCTATTTTATCTGTGCAAGCAAGCCTTCACCAGCCATACACTTTTCCATTATACGCTCAGGTAGTGATACGGTGATAACAGTGTTATCCGTGTCGTTTACAGGAACCACATATTTGGGACGGATGTATTGTTTTACATATAACTCGCCAGGAATAAAATCAAGTATTTCAGTTACTTCTTCACCAATCTTTTTCAACCCGGTTACATCTGTATCAGGTTGCAAAATAATTATCTCCCGGCGAAGATGCTCAGGAAGCTTCATACGGCCCGGATGTGCTTTTGGAGCATTGCGGATTACTTCGGTTTTGGTGCGGGTAACCGTAAATATCGTCGCATCAGTAATCTTACATTAGTCCCGATAGCCATCGGGATTTCTGCATCGAGTTCAAGGCTTAATTGAGGATCAACCTTGCTTTCATCTGTTGGAATAAAACGTTCACTTTTACTGCCAAAAACCATTTTCTTTAGCACGGCAAGTTCCTGCATTACATCATCATATTTCAGCACCAATGCCTCGTATGCTTCTTTGTAATTTATGATTGGTGTTGCCTGCATTATAAATGCAAAGCTATAGCTGTAGGTCTTTTACCAATCCACCCTGAGTAAATTGGAGATAAGTAGCCATTGAAAAAAGATTTTAAAAAACAGGGCTTCTACAGCACTCTGTAGCAAAATTACTTTGCCCCTGTAGCGCTACAGGCCAGCCACGAGGCACGCTTTTTATTTTGAATGTGGATAAGTCATGCAATTTTCTGATAACGGATGCGATACTGAATTTTTTGCAGCGAAACGCCTTGCAAAATAAATTGCAATTGTTGATTACTGATATTTAAATTACTGTTTTCATCTCCAGTTGCAGGTAATTCAAAAGT
>JAJAYD010000120.1 GCA_026786345.1 Chitinophagaceae bacterium | reverse complement strand
CCAAGAGACGGTAAAAAAATGCTCGTAAAAGCAGGGGAAGAAAATGCCGGCTTAATGGATATTGGAGATGGATGGGGAGTGGTTTTTAAAATTGAAAGTCACAATCACCCAAGTGCTATAGAACCTTTTCAGGGGGCTGCAACTGGTGTAGGGGGTATCCACCGCGATATTTTTACCATGGGTGCCCGTCCGATAGCAGCTTTAAACAGCTTACGCTTCGGCAACATTAACGAGGCCAAAACCCAACACCTGGTTTCCGGCGTTGTGCATGGAATTGGTCATAATGGTAATTGCTTTGGTGTGCCTACGATAGGCGGCGAAACTTATTTTGAAGAACGATACCATACCAATCCCCTGGTTAATGCCATGAGCGTTGGTATTGTACGCAATGGCCAAACCATAAGTGCAACGGCCGAAGGGGTGGGTAATCCTGTTTTTATTGTGGGCAGTGCTACCGGTAAAGATGGAATGGGCGGCGCATCTTTCGCATCGGCTGATATAACTGCAGACAGTGTTGAGGAGCTGCCGGCGGTACAGGTAGGCGATCCCTTCCAGGAGAAAAAATTATTGGAAGCCTGTCTTGAAATTATAACCACAGGGGCCGTGGTAGGTATGCAGGATATGGGTGCCGCGGGCATTATTTGCTCCACTGCCGAAATGAGTGCAAAAGGTGGCGTAGGAATGGAAATATATCTTGAAAAAGTACCCACACGTCAACAGCACATGAAGGCCTGGGAACTACTGTTGAGCGAGAGCCAGGAGCGAATGCTGGTGGTTATAGAAAAGGGCAAAGAAGAAAGTGTGTTACAAATATTTGAGAACTGGGATCTGCCTTGTCAGCAAATAGGAAAAGTCACCGATACAGGTTTGCTTCAATTTTATATGGATGGAGAGTTAGAAGCCGTTTTAAATGCCGAAAGCCTGGTACTCGGCGGCGGCGCACCACAAAACGACCGTGACTATAAAGAGCCGGCCTACTTTGAAAAGATCAAGGCTTTTGATGAACAATCTATAGCTGAGCCTGCCGACATTAAAGCAATAGCAAAACAATTAATTCAACTGCCTAATATAGCTGGCAAACGTTGGATATACACCCAATACGACAGTATGGTAGGCGCTGCCAACGCAAGTACCAATGCACCCAGCGATGCCTCGATAGTTATAGCAAAAGGCACCGGCAAAGCACTGGCTATTACCGTTGATTGCAACAGCCGCTATGTGTTTGCCGACCCATATAAGGGAGGTATGATAGCCGTGGCTGAAGCAGCCCGTAATATCGTTTGCAGCGGTGGTGAGCCCCTGGGTATTACCAATTGCCTCAACTTTGGTAACCCCTTTGACCCCGAAGTGTATTACCAGTTTGTGCACGCCGTTAAGGGCATGGGCGATGCCTGCAGAAAATTTGATACACCGGTTACCGGTGGCAACGTTAGCTTCTATAACCAAAACCCCGATGGAGCAGTTTATCCAACACCTACCATTGGTATGGTGGGCGTGATAGACGATATGGAAAACAGGATGACCCTGGACTTTAAACAGGCAGGCGATGTTATTTACATGATAGGAAAAAATACCGGTAACATCAGTTCGTCTGAGTACCTGCACAAACTATGTGGAATTGAATTTTCGCCGGCACCGTACTTTGATTTGGACGAGGAGTTTGACCTGCATGAGCTTATAAAAAAATTGATCAAAGACCGCCTGGTTCAAAGTGTACACGACATAAGCGAAGGCGGTTTAATTACCACGTTATTAGAGTCCGGTTTCAACCAGTCGTTGGGTTTTGATGTACAGCAAACCAACAATGAGGTTAGGAAAGATGGCTATTGGTTTGGAGAGGGGCAGGGTAGGGTGGTAGTTTCAGCCACTTTAAAAAATGCCGAAATGCTAATATCGGTGCTCGGCAAAGCAAACATACCGTTCGAATATCTTGGCATTGTAACCAGAAGCAACATTGATATGCATGGCGACTATTGGGGCCACATTGACGAATGGAAAGAATTATATGATACGGCAATAGAAAAAATACTGTCAAAGGCGGCTGTATTGGTTTAGCAATCTGTCAATAATTTTATCAGGTTTTTTTTTGATCGATTTTCATTTATTCGGAGCCAATCAATTGTCCATCATAAAGCTTTTGTTGCTGCCTGCCCCGTCACACTTGCTGGGTTGCACTCTTTTACGGTTGGTTCTTTAATCGTCAAAAAAATATTCTTTAATATCTTCTTGCTATGAACATCGATAACATTGGCGACCAGGTTGAAACTTTGTCCCCTATCTTTTCCTTAAACGATAAGCCAATAATTGTAACCGGCGCTGCGGGTTTTATTGGCAGTTGTATGGTTCAGTTTTTAAACGATAACGGCCACGAAAACCTAATACTGGTGGATGATTTTGGGGTGGAAGAAAAAAGGAAGAATTGGGAAGGCAAACGTTATGAAGCAATTGTTGAACGCTATAATTTATTCGACTGGCTGGCAGCAAATCAACCAAAGGTGCAATGTGTTATACACCTCGGTGCCCGAACCGATACTACCGAATTTGATTATGCCATCCACCAGGAACTTAACGTTTATTATTCAATGGACATTTGGATATATTGTGCTGAAAAGAAAATTCCGTTGATCTACGCTTCTTCTGCAGCCACCTATGGCGATGGCGAATTTGGATATGATGATGACCATGAGATAGTTGAAAAGCTACAGCCTTTAAATCCCTATGGAGTTAGTAAAAACGAATTTGATAAATGGGCATTGGAGCAGCAAAAGCAACCGCCAGGGTGGGCCGGTCTTAAATTCTTTAATGTATATGGTCCCAACGAGGCACATAAAAAGCGTATGGCCAGCGTCATCTTTCATTCTTTCAACCAGGTAAAAGAAAATGGCTTTGTCAAATTATTTAAGAGCCATAAGGATGGCTATGCAGATGGGCAGCAACTGCGTGATTTTGTTTACGTAAAAGATGTATTGAAAGTTATATTTTGGATGTTTCAAATTTTTACAGAAGAGAAAACAAAATTGGAGTTCACATCGGGCTTATACAATTTAGGTACAGGAAAAGCCAGGAGCTTTCAAGACCTGGTAAAAGCAACCTTTGCCGGTCTTGACAAAAAGCCTTCTATAAAATTTATAGACATGCCCGAAGATATCAGGGACAAGTACCAATATTTTACCGAGGCCAACATGCACAAGCTTCAAAGTGCCGGTTATCAAAATGAGTTTTATAGCTTGGAAGAAGGAGTTGAGGACTATGTACGTAACTATTTGGCAAAGGGAGAAATGTACTAACTTTTCAAATTATACTTATGACAATTGTAATAACTAAGGATATGACCCGGAAAGAAATTGATATCCTTTTAAAGAAGTTGAAACCTAAGCAGAAGCTTTTCAATGCAAAAAAATACTTTGGTAAATTTAAATGGATCGGTGATCCTTTAGAAATTCAAAGGGAATGGAGGGATGAGTGATGATATCAGAAGGGCAATTAGAAATATCGTACTTTTTTTGAAGGACTTAGGTATAAAACATTATTGGGTTTCACAGAACAAAATAATTGAAGTTTAAATGAAAAAAATAGCCATCATAGGCGGAGGCAACTTAGGTACCGCCATAGCAGAGGGTTTAATTAGCAGTGGCTTTATATCACCACAGGATATCATGGTCACCAAACGTAATGTTGCCACACTGCAGGGTTTGATGGACAAAGGTGTGGGTGTTTCAGATAACAACATTGATGCAGTCCGTTTCGCAAATGTCATCATACTGGCAGTAAAACCCTTCCAGGTGCAGGAGATTTTATTGGCCATAAAAGATGAGTTGGTTGAAGGAAAACATTCCCTTGTTTCTGTGGTTACCGGGGTATTTATAAAAGATATTGATGGCATGATTGAAAAGCAAATACCTGTTTTCAGGGCTATGCCCAACACTGCCATTGCCATTAGCGAAAGCATGACCTGTATTTGTCACCAGCATGCCACTACAGAGGAGATTGATTACGTAAAGGAGATGTTTAACCAACTGGGTAAATCAGTGACCATAGACGAGAAACTCATGGATGCTTCAACCGTGTTGGGCGCCTGCGGAACTGCGTTTGCCATGCGGTATATCCGCGCCAACATACAAGGTGGAATTGAAATTGGGTTTGATGCTGCAACCGCTTCGTTGATTGCGGCCCAAACTGTAAAAGGTGCGGCAGAATTACTGCTCCAACGCCACACCCATCCCGAGCAGGAAATTGATAAAGTAACCACACCTAAAGGTTGTACCATTGCCGGTTTAAACGAAATGGAACACAGAGGTTTTAGTTCATCGTTGATAAGGGGATTGGTTGCAAGTTATAAGAAGATTACGAGTGGAATGTAGCCCTTAGGTATTTGCCTTTTTCTATCCGGCAAACGCTTTTAGTATCACTATTAATTTCACATCCTGGCTTTTAAAAAATTGATGGCCTTAACATGGGCATCCTCTTTTGCGTCTTTATTAAAACCGGGATTGCTTGGGTTGGCAAATCCATGGCCTGCCTCGTATTTATTGGTTACGAGGGTTTTACCTGCTTCGGCCATGTTTTTTTCGAAGGCATCAACCATTTCGGGTGAAGGGCTACGGTCTTTGTTTCCAAAAAATCCAATAATATCAGCATTGATCATCTTTAATTTTTCGATGTTGGTTTCGGGCCGGCCGTAATACATAACGCCTCCTGCACCTTGTTTGCCGGCTAAAATAGACGCCTGTAAACTCCACATGCCTCCAAAGCACCAGCCTATCGTAAATATCTTAGCCGAAGGTCCTGCATAAGCAATGGCGCCTTTTATAATACTTTCCAGGCGCTGGTTATTAACCCCTTGAACATACTTCATGGCGCTGTCTGCGGTGGATGCTACTTTTCCATCGTACAGGTCAAGTGCAAGCACGTTTACATCTCCCAATTCTTTCGACAAGGTTTCTGCCTCTTTTTTTATGTAATCGTTCAAACCATACCACTCATGAATGACAAGCAGGTAATTATTCGTCTTATTTTTTGATGGGACAGCGTAGGCCATACCACTGCCTCCATCAGAGGTTGTAAAATTTATATTGCTGCCAGTACCTTTCTCCATTTCAAAGGGCAGTGGGTTTGGGTGAAGACTGGCAAAAGCCAACGTATTTGCTTCAGTTTTAAATTCATCTCTTACATCGTTACTGTAACAGGTTGTATAGCACTCTTTTGTTAAAACTTCAGGGTCGGGCTTTTTAAACGAATAGCTTAAAAGTGCAGCCGTAATAAAGGAACCTATGATTAGAATGACAAAATTTTTCATAACCTGCTTTTTTTGAAATTAACATTTATTGACTTGTTTGGTTAATAAATATTTTCAATTTTTTTTGACCGAAATAATATCTGTAGGTTTGTCCGACCTCTGAGATGTAATCTGCATTTTTTCTCCGCAGGTCAACTTTAATTCAAGAACATTCAAATTGGATTTATTGGTTGAGTTTCTTCTCATACCCTTAAAAAATTTTGCAACGTTTTGCTTTAATACGATTGATTTTATAGAAAACCTGAAAAATATTATTTTTCATAATCAACCATTTTGTTGATGCATGTGGTTTTATAGTACAAGTGAGTTCCGAAAAGTCGGAATTGAAATGACACAACGATGTTGAATAAAGATGTGTTGCCTGATACCAAAAAGTGACTTTTTAATTTGATTTTATAAACTTAATAACCACTAAATAATGGCCAAATTTATTTTTGTTACGGGTGGCGTAACAAGTAGTTTAGGAAAGGGAATCATTGCCGCATCGCTGGCTAAATTGCTACAGGCACGTGGTTTAAGGGCCACCATACAAAAGTTCGATCCTTACATAAACGTTGATCCGGGCACCCTTAATCCTTACGAGCACGGCGAGTGTTTTGTAACCGAAGATGGCGCCGAAACCGATCTTGACCTGGGGCACTACGAGCGTTTTTTAAATATCTATACCACCCAGGCTAATAACGTTACTACCGGTCGCATTTACCAGACAGTAATTAATAAGGAAAGAGAAGGAGCCTACCTTGGAAAGACCGTACAGGTGGTGCCTCATATAACTGACGAGATAAAACGAAGGATGTTGTTACTGGGGAAAGGCGATAAATACGATGTGGTATTAACTGAAATTGGAGGTACTGTTGGCGACATTGAAAGCTTGCCGTTTATTGAAGCTGTAAGGCAATTGCAATGGGAGTTACCCGAAGAAGATTGCCTGGTAGTGCACCTAACGTTAATCCCCTATTTAAAGGCAGCAAAGGAGTTAAAAACCAAGCCTACACAACACAGCGTTAAGCTGATGAGTGAAAATGGCGTTCATCCTGATATTTTGGTGTGCCGTACAGAAGAGCCATTGAATAACGAGATCAAAAGAAAGATAGCTCAATTCTGTAATGTAAAACAGGAAGCGGTTATTGAGGCGGCAGATGCAGCTACCATTTACGAGGTTCCGTTGTTGATGATGCGTGAAAAACTGGACCAGATTTGTATGAAGAAATTGAACCTTGTTCAAACGCAGGAGCCGGAGCTTACAAAATGGAAAGCATTTCTCGACAAATTAAAATATCCTAAGAGCAAGGTTACTATCGGGCTTATTGGTAAGTACATTGAGTTGCAGGATGCTTACAAATCTATACTGGAAAGTTTTATACATGCCGGCGCTATTAATGAATGCAAGGTGCAGGTAGTGAACGTACACAGCGAGTTTATTACTGCTGAAAATGTTGAGGAAAAATTACAGGGTTTGGATGGTTTGCTGGTAGCCCCGGGATTTGGCCACAGGGGTATTGAGGGTAAGATTATAGCTGTTCAATATGCACGTGAAAATGGGTTGCCATTCTTTGGTATTTGCCTGGGTATGCAAATGGCTGTTATTGAATATGCCCGTAACATTTTGGGTTATACAGATGCACACAGCACCGAAATGGATGAGAAAACACAGCATCCCGTTATAAATATGATGGAGGAGCAAAAGAAGATAAAAATGAAGGGTGGAACCATGCGTTTGGGTGCCTATCCCTGCGAGATAAAGGAAGGCTCTCTTGCCCATCGCATTTATGAAGCAACCTTAATTAGTGAGCGGCACCGCCATCGTTACGAGTTCAATAACGATTACCAGGAACAGTTTGAGCAGGCAGGTATGTTGATGAGTGGACTAAACCCTGAAACCGGTTTGGTTGAAATTATAGAGTTGCCCAATCATCCTTTTTTTGTAGGCGTGCAATATCATCCCGAATTAAAGAGCACGGTTGAAAATCCCGCACCCCTGTTTGTGCACTTTGTGGCCGCAGCCAAAAAGTATAACGAACACAGAGATGTAATTAAAAAGCCGGTCTTGCATGGTGAGATGATCTAAGTTTAAAATTTTTTAAAAGAATTATAAGTGGAGCGCTTTGTCTCCACTTTTTTATTTTGATACGATGAGTATGGGTAAATTGCCCGTTCAAATAATCAGTATGAAGACTTGCAAATACATTCTCTTCTTTTTTTTAATATTTGTCATTGCATCAGCAAATGCCCAGGATATTCATTGGTCAAAAGATGGGCTTTCTTTCTATCAATTGGAGGATAACCAAATAACCCGGACAACGTTACCTGGCCTGGAAGAAAACGTTTTTATAGGCAAAAGCAGTTTGCAGGTTAAAGGAGTTTCCTTGCAGGTGAATGACTTTACGGTTAGTGAAGATGGTAAAACGGTGCTGCTTTTTACCAATGCAAAAAAGGTTTGGCGATACAATACAAAAGGAGATTACTGGTTATATAATGTAACATCCGGCAAGCTCAAACAAGTAGGTACTGCCCGACCAGTTTCAACCTTAATGTTTGCCAAAATTTCGCCTGATGGTACTAAAGTGGCTTATGTTAGCGGGTACAATATTTATGTTGAAGATATAATTACAGGGGCCGTTATTACATTAACTAAAGGTGGAAACCGTAAACTGATTAATGGCACTTTTGACTGGGCATACGAAGAAGAATTTTTTTGCAGGGATGGTTTTAGATGGAGCCCGGACAGCAGGAATATTGCATACTGGCAAATAGATGCACGTAAGGTAAAAGACTACCTCATGATCAATGAAACCGACTCGATTTATCCAGTTATAACACCTGTTGAATACCCTGTTGCAGGCGAGGCCCCCTCACCATTTAAAATTGGTGTGGTATCTGTTAAAGGAGGTCCCACAAAATGGATGGGTATACCATCAGACCCTTTGCTTCAATCCTATGTTCCCCGTATGGAATGGGCTGCCAATAGTTCTCAATTAATTGTTCAGCATTTAAGCCGGAAACAAAATGCAAGCGACCTGTTGCTGTGCAACATTGCTGATGGTTCTGCCAATAAAATTTATGGCGAAACGGATGAAGCATGGATTGATATACTTGCATTATGGGATGAAGATTATGCTTATGGCGGATGGGATTGGATCAACAACGGCAAAGAGTTTTTATGGGCCTCTGAGAAAGATGGATGGAGACACCTGTACCGCATTAGTCGCGATGGAAAAAGCGAAACATTGGTCACCAGGGGAGCCTATGATGTAATGGACATCTGTTCAATTGATGAGGCGAATGGTTTTGTTTATTATATGGCTTCGCCTACCAATGCTACTCAAAAATACCTGTATCGTATTTCATTGGACGGTAAAGGCACTGCAGAGCGACTATCGCCATCAAACCAACCGGGTACACATAAATATGATGTTTCTCCTGCAGGCAATTTTGCTTACCATTCTTTCTCTAATTATTATACGCCGGATGCTTCGGGCTGGGTATCGTTACCCACCCACAAAGCGCTGGGCGAAGATGTTGTGAACAATGCAATTGCTAAAAGTCAGAAGCCAGCAAACATTGATTTTTTTAGCATTACTTCGGCGGATAACATTACGATGGATGCATGGATGGTAAAGCCAAAGAATTTTGATTCCACCAAAAAATATCCTGTGGTTTTTTATGTGTATACCGAGCCCTGGGGGCAATTGGTGCAAGACAAATTTGGTACAGGCAGAAACCAATTGTATGCGGGCAATCTTGCGGATGACGGCTATATATACATAGCCATAGATAACAGGGGAACGCCTGTGCCTAAAGGCCGTGCCTGGCGTAAAAGTGTATATAAAAAAATAGGCCTGGTAAATATTCGTGACCAGGCTATGGCTGCGAAAGAAATTTTTAAGCGGTCATATATTGATACCGGCAGGGTAGCAGTTTGGGGTTGGAGTGGTGGCGGATCAGCCACTTTGAATTTGATGTTTCAATACCCTGACATTTATAAAACAGGGATAGCCATCGCAGCCGTGGGCAACCAGCTTACGTACGATAATTTATACCAGGAACGCTACATGGGTTTGCCTGCTGACAACAGGCAGGATTTTGTAAATGGCTCGCCGATAACTTATGCTAAAAATCTGCAAGGCAACCTGCTTTACATTCATGGAACGGGCGATGACAATGTGCATTACAATAATGCTGAAATGTTATTGAACGAATTAATAAAGCACAATAAGCAATTTCAGTTTATGCCATATCCAAACCGGACACACAGTATTTCTGAAGGTGAAGGAACATTCAAACACCTGTCCACTTTATATACCCAATACTTAAGAAAAAATTGCCCTCCCGGGGGGCGCTAATTTTTTTAATGCACCACCTAAAAAAGCAGGCGATAGGTTTTATTTTTTTTGGGCCAGGCTATGGTAATCCTTCTCAGCGTTAGTGGCGTCGCTCTCTTGTACAACTTCAACTCTATTCAGCATAAAATATTTAACAGGGCTTGCGTTGTTGCTAACTTTTAAGAACACCAGCCAACAACTAAAGCTCAATAATTTTTTAGTTGAAAATAAAAACTAAGGCTTGATTATTAATGCAAAACTGAAACCGAAGCTAACAATGTATTGCCTCAATTACGGTAACGAGCAGAGCTTTGTGGCAGGTGGAGAATTAGTATTCCGTCCGCTTGAATCCGCTGCTGATTGAAAAAAAATGTACGGGTTAAGTTGCAAAAGTTCGGCGATGTTGTCAAGCCTGAAATACAGCTTGGATTTGTGGGAAGTCCTCCGACTGCGGGGTAAACCGTTAAGTAAAATTATATTTGCTCTAAAACACCTGCAGGACTTCAAGTACTTACTCAAAAAAGGTTATATAAGTTCGTAAAAGAATGTCGGCTGAATAAAATAATTATTTTACCCCTGGGGAGCAAATACATTGAGGGTGAGTGTAAGATAATCCGATAATACAAGGCTATTTCCACCTACCTTAAAATCTCTCCGGTTTAATACTACTTTGCCATTGAAAAGAT
Organism: Chitinophagaceae bacterium; assembly: GCA_026786345.1. GTDB lineage: Bacteria > Bacteroidota > Bacteroidia > Chitinophagales > Chitinophagaceae > Segetibacter. Next base: position 45,477 of record JAJAYD010000120.1, on the reverse strand, counting down.
AACCCCCATTTTGCGCTTTGGCTGTAAAGGACATTGCCACTGACTTACTTATTCCTTTCACAGTAAATTTTCCTTTCGCAATATATAAACCGGCTGTAGCGGTTTTATCTAATTTATCAGATGAAAATGAAATTTTCGGGTATTTAGCTACATCAAAATATTCCTCTTTCCTTAGGTGTTTATCCCTGGAGCCATTATCGGTATTAATGGTGGCAGCATCAACAGTTACCATAAAAATGGCTGCTTCAGGCGTATTGGGGTCAAATTTAATACTGCCTTGTAAATTCTTAAATGAACCATCCACACTAAACCCCAAATTTTTGATAACAAATGTAACAGTTGACCCGTTGTCTGAAGGAATATAGCTTTGGGCAAGCAACAGTTGTGGGCAAAGGGATAACAGGGAGCAGCAAAAAAAGGCTATCAGTTTCATCGTATAGTTTTTTAAATGTGTATTTATTTCCTGAAAGGCGCAAATGATACACCCAGCATGATCATGGATGATTTAAAACGGAAGCGGTCATTGGTTTCATTCAAATTTGGTAACTGCTGTATTTTTGTATCCGTGGTATATTCACTGAATAAGAATTCAAATCCTGCTTTTACAGCCACCCTTGGGGTTACCCAAAAGCTTGCATACCATTCAGAATTTAAAGAGCCCCGGTCACTGTCGCTTATTAGGAGCAAATTAAAGGTGGTCGGCTTTGCCCCTGCCGTATTGTTTTTATATAATGCATTTTGTCGGGGGCCAAAAGTAACACCAAGTGCATCAATATTTACACCCAGTTCAAGCCTGTTTTTCCAGTACGGCAACAGGTACGACAAATAAATGCCGGTGTTTAAAAAATAAGTTTGCGATTTTGGAAAACTGACTGTATCAATATTGGCAAGTATATTATCGGAAAACAATGCTGCTATACTTGATTTGCCGCTGGTAAATTTTGCAGGTGCTGTGATGTAGTCCAGGTCAGACCCAATAAAATTTGTAAACCGCAGGCCATAGCCGACACTAAACCGCTTCGTTTTACCAACCGCATGAAAGTGTGTCCATGAAAGTGCCGTTGCAAAACTGCCTGGCCCTGCATTTACCGTAAGCCCAAATGAATTTTTTTGTTTGTATACCTGTTTTTGAGAAAAACAAATATTGCAGATAAGCAACAGGCTGCATAAAAATACCCGGTTTATTATTTTCATAAATCACAGTTTTATTCTTACTTCTAAAATAGAATTTTAAAAAATATACCCGGTAAAAATCTCGTGTTCCTGGTATATTTAAATACTAATTAAGCGGTGACGATCCAAAATTTACTTCCGCAGTTTCGCAATAAAAAACAACAAAAGAAAAACCGGTAAACAAACCTGCACTGCTGAGTTGAAAATATTTTTCACCAGCTTTACCCACAAAACCTACAGCAAGTACATTGGTGGCAGTGGTGCCGCCATTCCGTTGGTTTTTTATCTCTCCGTTTGTTTTGGCAAAATAGACAGCTACCGTTCCTGTAGCAAAGCCGGAGGTAAAATTGGCGTCTAATTTTAAAAACTGGTTGCCTTTCGAATCCTGTACCACAGAAAGGGTTCCGCTGGTAGGCGGCGTGCCCGGCGCATTTTGCTGGGTTATGGTTCCTGTTTTAAGGGTTGTAACAGCCCCGATTGGCTGGGTAGAAAACTCAGTTACAGTTACCGTTTTTTCGCAAGCGATAAATGAGACGGAGGCTACAGCCATAAGTAAAAAAATAATCTTTTTCATTGTTTGTTTTTTAAATTTTAATTATTAAAGGGTTGAAAGGAAATTGATCATCATACAAATATTAATGGCCTGGTAAGTGGTAGCTGACACCTGCTGCTATAGATATAAATCCAATAGGCTGAATATTTGCTATCGGAACGAAGTCAGTATTTACCTGTATAAAAAAACCGGTTTGTCTTTTTTTATAAATGCCATATTGCAGGCCCACGTAAGGAGAAATAACACCATAATCTTTATCCCTCGTTTGCATATCGGTATTACTGTTGCCGAGATCAATCGTTGTTTCGTCTTTATACCAGGTATAACCAACTCCTGCACCCAGATAAGGGTGTAGTTTTTTTGTATTAAAATAATAGGTGCATTGCAGGCTGTACGAGTTAAAACTCACGTTTATTAGCTTATTGGGGTTGAAGGAAAAATAAGAGATACCTGCCCCAATAGAGAAGTGCTGAACAAGAAATTTTTCGCCAGAAAGCCTCAAGCCTTTGCCCAACGTTTGTGAGTTAAGGGTTTCGGTCCATCGGTTACCTAAAGCTCCACCGGCCTTTACCAGAACCTGCGAAAAAGCTACTGTTGGAAAAATAATAAGGACAGCAACAATTATTTTTTTCATGGAAATCATCAATCGAAAAATTGTAATGGATTGTAAATACAAATACGTTTTATATACAAACTTTTTATTTGGCAATAGGTTCCCCTGTTCAGTTTTTTACTGAAAAATTTTATCCTAATATTTATTTGTTTGCTAATTCGTAAGACGGGTAAATCCAATATGCAAACCCATATTCATCACCGGCAGGAAACCCGCTCCGTTTGCCTTGAGCGGTATTTGCACATAGGGCTCTATACGCATACTTCCAGACGAATCAATTTTACTTTGATACCCCAGGCTTAGATCCAGTGCTGTAGCGAGGTAACGGGACGTATTATTACAGATTGATGCAATTCAAATTCGGTCGAAAGATATTCAGCCAGTTTAGCCACGAAACTGGTTATAAATTATCCGCTGATATTTATTGACCCCTTGCATGCACCCTTGTTTGATATATGGTATGTTTCCCAAATCAACACCAACAATTTATAAGTACAAATCAAAATTTATTTTAGTTCCGCACTACCAAATAATTTATTAAACTGCTTGCAAAAGATAAGTGCATATTTATAAGTGGTAAAATCAATGTTATTCGCCAACTGGTATACCTGGTCACCGTTGGTAGATTTTAATTTACCGAGATCAAAAAAATCTATAGGTTGTATTTGTTTTGAGAGATAAACCCGTAGGTCTGGCCCACCACTTACATTCATATTTTTTAAAGCTATAGAATATATGCCGTTTTTTAAAAGGATCAGCGCTGTACCGGTTGCGCGTTCTCCAGGCGCACTCATAAAGGAGCCGCTGTATTTTACTGCCCCACTGGTTGTATCTATATTGTCCGTTGCAGGCACTTCGGTTAGCGAGCTTTCTTTAGAACAAGCCATTAACCAAACTGATATAAAAACAAATGACACTAACTTACCGGCTTTTTTCATAAGGTTTCTTTTTTATACCAACTTAGTATTGTAAAGTGTAATCATTTAGTTATTTATTTTTTCTTCAATCAAATTCATCTACCGTCTGTAACTGTGTAGCATTGTTTTAATCAAATCTATTGTACAATCAATCTTGCTATAGTGAGTTAATACGGGTTAATTTTAAAAAGGGTTGCAATCGATTAAAATAAAAAAAATTCTTTTTTGCAAGCGATGTAATTTTATGGTTCAGGTAAGTGTAATCCCCGTCAGGTGCATAATTCCGTACACTGTCTTCTCTTTACTTCTTTTTGTAGATTAAAAGCCTTGAAAATTTATAATATAAAGCAAACCCCTTTTAGTTTTAAAATAATCAATAGCACTGCTGTTTAATCAATGTCAGGGCTCTTCTATAAAGCCTGCAATAGTCTGAGTAATTTTTGGGCAACGTGTCATCTAAATACAAAAAATTAATTTGGTTATCAGTTATCATATGTTCGGGTTAATTAAGAAAGCTTAATTTAATTGGTCAGCTCCGTTTTCTTTCGCGTTCTGTCCTAAGCCACCGAGAGCTCCTTTTATTATTTCTGATTTGGGAGATAAATTTTAAACTTTTTGTATTTTTATTTTTTGACGAAAGGCATTGTTTTCAATGAAAAGTTTCATTGCATAGACTATTGGTTCTTTTATGTTTGATTTCCTGTTAACGTAATAGATTCTTCTTATCAAGATACCGCCATAACTCTACTGTTTCTTCATTTTTAAGAGCAATATCAACACCTGAATAGTGAAAAAACCAAACTCCTGATTTGGGGCAAACGTGTTTGCGTTTATATGTGCTGAAGTCTATATGATTTGGTGAGTTCCAGCATCACCAATTGCTTCATTAACATCAACGGCATTACCATCTGTCTTCAATATAAACGTTTTGCTATCTGGCATTTGGTCTTCGCCAACAATTGTAGCAGGTCGTAAATCAATATCAGTTCTCCTGTTTGGTGAGCATATCTTTTTTCAGGCTTTCCCAAAACCCATCAAACGATTCGTTGGAGGCGGTCCAGCGGCTCAGTTGATCTTTCATCTTTTGTTGCCGTTCGTCTTTACTAACCTCAAAAAAGTGGTGAATGAATTTTTCATCATTCTCTTTTGCCAAACGATTGTATAGTTCTTTTAGATCGCGTTCTTTTATTTGGTTGCCCTGTGCAATTTCTTTTTCCATTTCCTCTCTCAGTTTAACCTTTTCGTCATAGGTGCCTGAGGGTATTAGGGTTTTAGCCAAAACCGGCATAAGTTCTATCAACATTAATATAATAATGATTAGGTAGTAACGCATTTGTAAGGCCTGGTTATTTTTAACAAGGTTACTCAGCGCTTCAATTCTGGTAAGAAAACCATTGTTTAAAAAGCCTGAAAAAATCTCATTTTCCTTTTTAATCATTCCATCAATTACTGCAAGGCCACTGTCAAGTCCGGCAATTTTTGGTAGCGATTGTTGCGCTAACATTTTGTATTCGCCATCTATCTTTTCGTACTCATATTTCTTGGCAATAGCAATATTTTTTATTCCAACTTTTCCGCTACCGCCTGTGCCGTCAATTTCTTGTACAAAGGCTTGTCTTGCAGTATTAACCTCGTTGTATTTGTTGGCTAATTCATTTTGTAATATGGTTTTCTTTAGTTGTAATTCTTGCTTTTGTGGTATGTAAAGTGAATCCAATTCCTTCTGCTTGGCTTGTTTCCTCTTTTCGTTGTCGAGCGACGATTGCAGTTTTATTTCTTTATCGAACATAAAAAGAATAGCAGGTTGCGCCATAAAAGTTCCGAGGGTAATGGCAAGCAAACTTCTTAGTAACAGCGGCGCCACCTTCGTCTTATTAAACTTATTTATTCCTTTAATTAGAGCCCTGTCAATGGTTAGTATAATAAAACCCATGAATAGGCCAAGCAAAATTGAAAACACCCAATTGCTGTTAATGGTCGACCAAAAATAAGTCCAGGCTAAAGTGGCAAAGGCCCACGTTCCTAAAACCATGGTTCCTATGATGCGGTACCGGTTCCTGTCAACCACGCAGTCTACCAGTAATTCTCTTTCTGCTGTGCTTAACCACCACAGAAAATTGTCCCACCACGTCGGGGTATAACTTTCCCTTTGCGAAAGGGACGAAAAGCTTTCACTCATAATAAAATATTTAAAAAAATGGTGGTTGAAGTGGAGACCCCTTAAAACTGGTTATAAAGTAAACTGTTATTTAGCTTGCTGTATTCCAAACCCAATCATTTAAAGTTATTTTAACGGGACGTTTAAAAAAAGCGTAGTAAGTTTTTAATAATAATTTGGCGAATCACCACTCTTTTTTGTTGAATATTACCACTTGTAGCAGGCATTTATTCCCCCTCAAATCCAATCTGTCAAATCCCTACCTTTGCCGCTCAATTTTTTATTGAAATTATGAAGACAGACAAGAATACGGTCATTGGTTTTGTGCTATTGGGAATATTGTTCATGGGATATTTTTGGTTTACAAGCAGGCAACAGCAGACTATGTTGCGTGTGCAAAGACTTACTGAGGATTCAATTGCAAAAGTTAAAGCAGCAACTGCCCCAAGACTTGATACAGTTGCAGTAAGATTGGATTCGCTTCGCAGAGATTCTATTGGAAGATTAGCTGCAGCAGGCAAGTTTGATAGTGCGGCAATTGGTACAGAACAAGATATTGTTGTTGAAAATGAATTGATGAAAGTGATTTTTACCAACAAAGGAGGTCAGCCTAAAAGTATAGAGCTAAAAAAATATAAATCTTTTGATAGTACCAATGTTATAATGGCCGGCTCCGGTTTTGATAATCTTTCGTATAATATAAACACCTCGCCCAATCAATCAGCAGGTACAGGCTCATTGTTTTTTAAACCCGGAAACCTCGTTAAAAACAATGATGGTAGTCAATCGGTAAGTTTTAATATAGCCACCAGGGATGGCGAAAGCATTACGCATCAATACACAATTAAGCCCAACGACTACCTGTTGGATATTACAATTTTGCTTAATGGTGCCGACAAGCTGTTGACCCAGAATACTTTAAACATTAATTGGCAGGTGGCCTCTAACGTGCACCAGAGCGATATCAACTATGAGCGCATGCAATCCAGGTTATGCTTTGTAGAGGATAATGAATATGATTGGAAAGCGGCAGCAAGTGGTGCCACGCATAGTTTTGAAAAGCCAGTAAAATGGGTATCTCTGAAACAACAGTTTTTCAACTCGTCTTTAATAGCCAGGAACACTTTCTCGTCCGGAGAAATGACTGTTGTGGTACCTCAGGACTCAAGCCACACCGTAGGAAAAGCAACAGCGAATTTAAAAGTTCAGGTTCCGGCAGCTAGTAGTGCGTCTGTTCAATTAGCTATGTATTACGGTCCAAATGAGTTTAATATTTTAAAGAAATACGATTTAAAGCTTGAAAGCATTGTTGATTTAGGTTCCGGTATTTTCTCATTCGTTAAATACATCAACAGGTATGTTATCATGCCTGTTTTTGATTTTATAGCCAGGTTTGTTAAAAACTATGGTTGGGTTATCTTATTTCTTACATTGTTTATACGGCTTGTTACATCGCCATTAACTTATACCAGTTATTTAAGTGGCGCTAAAATGAAAGTGTTACGTCCTGAGCTGGATGTTATTAAGAAAAAGTATGGTGATGATCAGCAGGGTTTTGCTGTAGAACAAATGAAGTTATTTAGGGAAGCAGGCGTAAATCCATTAGGAGGGTGTATTCCGGCAATATTGCAGATTCCCATATTTTTTGCTTTGTATAGTTTTTTCAATTCTGAGATTTCGCTTCGGGGTCAAAGCTTTTTGTGGGCTAAAGATCTTTCGTCCTATGATGTTATCGCCAAATTGCCTTTCACCATTCCTTTAGGATTTGGAGATCACATCAGTTTGTTTACACTCACTGCGGTTTTAACCAGCTTCCTTATCTCAATTTATAACATGAACATGACGCCGGATCAAAATAATCCGATGCTCAAATACATGCCATATATTTTCCCTTTTGTGTTGTTGTTTATCTTCAATAGGCTGCCTTCGGCTTTAACATGGTATTATACCGTTTCAAATGTTATCACTTTAATTTTACAATTCGTCATACAGAATTACATTATCAATCACGATAAGATTTTAGCAAAAATGCACGAAACACGGAAAAAACCAAAAGAAAAGTCCAAATGGCAGCAGCGTTACGATCAGATGGTAGATTCTCAAAAAAAGGTTCAGGATTTAAAGCAAAGAAATCAACCAGGTAAGAAATAAATTATGAGCGTTTTTCATAAGGCCTTTGCTCTTGCACAGATCCTATGAATTTTTTCAGGGTTCAATTTTAATAGTCCGGTATGAAAAAAATATGTTTCTTGTTTTTGCTTTCAGTAATCGTATTAGGTGTTAACCTTTATGCACAAAATGCAAGAATAGTTTCTGAATGCACCATAGTATATAACCTTACTATTGAAGATGGTAACAGCACCCCCGAATTAATACAATCTTTAAAAGGTGCCTCAAAAACCGTTTATCTCAAAGGTTCTAAAAGCAGGACGGACCTTGTAAGCCCCAGTTTTAGCCTAACTATAATAAACGATACTAAACGGGACACCACAATCATTTTAAGAGAATTGGGAAATACTAAATACATGACTTTTTTAGATGAGGCAAAAAAGTTGGAGAAGAATAAGAAGTTTGAAGGAATTACATTTTTGCCTACCAATGAAACAAAAACCATTTTAGGTTACGATTGTAAAAAAGTGGTTTCAAAGCTTAAAGATGGGTCAACATACAATGTTTATTACGCACCTTCTATTATTCCTTCTACAAGGGAATACGAATACCAATTCAAAGATTTACCAGGGCTTGCTTTAGAATATGAAACCACATCAGAAGATGGTAAAATGGTGTATAAGTTTATTGCCGAAAAAATATCATTAACTCCCGTGCAGGCAGCAAAATTTGACACTCCTAAAAGCGGTTACCGAATTTTGTGAGAAATTATCTGATAGTTGGAGGAGCTGGAGCCTTAAATCGTGGGAAGCTTACTTTATGCTTGTAAGGATAAATGTAAGTAGTGTTACCCTTTTCAAAACGCATAATTGATTGATAGGTAGTCGTATTGTCGTCTTTTTGCATACTAAGAATTTGAGTGCCCTTATATTGAAAGGTGCTTCTTAACGAAAAAGGGGAGGCTGTTTTATAAAAATTCTTATTAAAGTTTTTGAGTGAATACTTGTTTTTAGAATTTTCATCACTGCTTCCGGTAAATGATCCCATGGCTATCTGCGTAGCTCCCACCATAAGAAGGGCTATCGTGATTTTCGTTAATTGTATAAATTTACTATTAGCCATCTTATACGAAATTATGAAATTAATTAATATTAACAACTTTTTATTCCTTCTAATAAACGTAGAAAATTCAAAAAAGTTACATCCAAAGTTGTTTATTTTTCTCGTGTTACTTAACTTTCCCTAACTAATAGGCAAAATGAGTGAAAATTTCTATAGAGAGGATAAAGATGAATTGCGGGAGCTTTTAAATCAGTATGATAATTTAAAATCGGGCAGGCAGCATACTTTTTTAGAAGAAGAAGCCTTTGAGCGGATTATTGATCATTTTGACGAAAAGGATCAATTACCTAAAGCGCTGGAAGCTGCAGAAATTGGTATTGAGCAATTCCCCTTTTCTTCAGTTTTATTAATTAAAATGGCCGACTTGTTACTGGCCAGCAGAAAATACAGCGATGCCCTGGAAATTTTAGAGAAAGCTGAGCTGTTTGATAGTAACGACATTAACCTCTTTATTTTAAAAACGGATGCATACCTGGCTTTAGACCAACAATTAAAGGCTGTTGAATTGCTCGAAGCTGCTTTATTGCAGTTTGAAGGCGAAGAAAGAATTGAATTATTGTTTGAGCTGGCCGATGTTTACGATGATTATGAGGAGTTTGATAAAGTGTTTGATTGTTTAAAGTTGATATTGGAAGATGATCCCACCAATGAGGAAGCGTTGTATAAAATTTGTTTCTGGACTGATTTCACCGGTAGAAATGAAGAAAGCATTCTCCTCCATACACAAATAATTGATGAATATCCTTACAGCGAGCTGGCCTGGTTTAACCTGGGAGCAGCCTACCAGGGCTTAAAATTGTATGAAAAAGCCATTGATTCTTATTTATATGCAGTAACCATAGATGAGAAATTTGATTATGCCTATAGAAATATGGGCGATGCTTATTTACGACTGCGGAAGTTTAAAGAGGCTATTGAAGTGCTGGAGCGGGTCTTAGAATTGTCAAGACCCGAAGATGTGATTTACGAAGCAATTGGCCATTGTTACCACAAGCTGGGCAATTATGCACAAGCCCGTTTTCATTATAAAAAGGCATCGCATTTAAACCCCGATGATAGTAAGCTATTTTACAAGATGGCGCTCACTTATATAAATGAGGAACAGTGGGAGAGTGCAGTTAAACATTTGGAAAACGCCCTGCGGATTCAAAAGCTGTCTCCGGAATATAATTTAGCAATGGGGGAATGTAAAATGAATTTGCGACAGTACAAAGAGGCTATCCAGTATTTTGGCTATGTGGTTCGTTCACGCCCAAAAAGTGTTTCTGGATGGGAAGCTTTAATAAGGTGTTTGTTTAAAGCAGAGTTTTATGATGAAGCCGTCGAACAATCAATTGCTGCCTTGAAAATAACTGAAGGGAAAACGCTGTTCATCTTCTATTTAAGTGCTTCTTTATTTGCAATAAAAAAGACCAAGGAGGCAATGCTTCAGTTAGAAAGAGCCATGAGTATTGTTCCCCGCCAGGTTAAAAAATTTATTGATCTCTACCCTGCTATATTGCAAAACCCACAAGTAGTTGATGTTATCGCCCGTTATAAAAAGGGAAAGAAATTATAATCTGTCCCGTAAAGTGTTTTAATTCACACACCACTTTTTAAATATTTCGCTTAAATTTTGGTGTTCCGAAAGATGTAAACACCTGTGGCCAAATCAATTGAGTTGCCTACTTTTGCGCCTCTCCAAACTTTTCATCAAAAGAGATAAGAACAAATTTTATGGCAAACACTTCCGACATAAGTCGTGGCATGATTCTAAAGCTGGATGGTGCCCTTTATACAGTAATTGAATTTGGACAAAATAAAACAGCACGGGCCGCAGCAAAATTTTGGGCAAAGCTAAAAGGATTGGATAACAACCGCAGCATTGAACATACTTGGAATAGTGGGGATACTGTCTACCCGGTACGTGTTGAAAAAAAGCCTTTCCAATTTTTATACAAGGACGAAAGCGGCTACAATTTTATGGACAACGAAACCTTTGAGCAAATATCGTTAGCTGAAACAATGATTGATGCACCACAATTTTTACGCGATGGACAGGAAGTAGCAGTGTTAATCAATACCGAAACCGAACTGCCAATGAGTGTTGAGTTACCTGATAAAATTGTAATGAAAGTTACTTATAGCGAGCCTGGCGTTAAGGGTGATACCGCTACCCGTACACTAAAGCCTGCTACTGTTGAAAGCGGTGCTACAGTTATGGTTCCTTTGTTTGTTGATGAAGGAGAATTGATAAGAGTGAATACGAAAACCGGCGAGTATGTTGAGCGGGTTAAAGAGTAATACAAGTTGATATAGCATTTAATAAAAAAGCATCTGAACAGGATGCTTTTTTATTGAATGTTTTTAAGTAAGGAGGTGGTTTAATCTTCATCGTCAAAAAGCCGGTTTAACCTGATGTTGGAGATTGGGGCCACAACAAGAGCAAATTTTTCTACAGTAACATAACTGGTGTCTAAGCCAAATCCCTTTTCTTCTGATAAGCTTAGGTCCTTAAGCCAAAAATGAAGTTTCATAATAATTCGCTCGAAAAAGGGCAATTCATTATCCTGGCTCAGGTATTTTTCCATTACCACAAACTGAAAGTCGCCTACTACATTATTTCGCTCAAGACTTTCATAACGGCTGGTAATGTTCACTTCTTTATTTTCAACAAGGTCTCTTACTACCTGCCTGAACATTAAATTGATCCGGGGTTGAACCCTGAAACCAAGCCTGAATTCCACCCGTATTACATCGTTGGGAATAATATGTCTTACCGAATAATCACTCGTATATGGATCGTCTACCGTATCAACATGAATGAACCAATAAATGTCTGCACGCTTTGGCTTCCTGTTTAATATTGAATAAACGATCTTGTGCTCAATCTCCGCCGGGTTATTGGCACTGGTCATATAAACCAGGTGCGTAGCATATTTGCCAACCGACTTATCGTTGCTTAATTCCTGAATTTGCGAAATGTAATGTTCAAGCCGCACAAATTCCACGTATCGATTCTTAATCTTTCTGCTTCTGTACCATACATACATAACGGCAAACAGCGCTCCACCAACCACTAAAGTTACATAACCGCCATGTGGAAACTTGTCGAGGTTGGCAATTAAAAACGAGGTTTCAATGGTTAAGTAGGTAACGAGGTACAGGTAAACCAACGATTTTTTAGTTCTATGCAAAACCAAAAAATTAGCAAATAAAATAGTTGTCGCAATCATACACATGGTAATGGCTAAACCATAAGCAGCCTCCATGTTGGTTGACTTTTTAAAATAAAGTACTATGCCGGCACATCCTAAAAACAAGAGGGTATTTATGGCGGGAACATATAATTGACCCTTTGCTTCCGATGGGTACTTGATCTTCATTTTGGGCCATAAATTAAGACGGATGGCCTCACTTATAAGCGTAAATGAACCACTAATAAGCGCCTGACTGGCAATGATGGCTGCGCTGGTAGCAATAATAATTCCGGCAATAACAAACCACGAAGGCATAATACCATAAAAAGGATTGAAACCATCGGTTATCATTTGCGTGGTAATAAATTTACCACTATGGTAGGAGAGCAGCCATGCACCCTGCCCCAGGTAATTTAATATGAGACAGGTTTTAACGAATATCCATGAAAACCTGATGTTTGTTTTACCGCAGTGACCAAGGTCTGAATACAATGCCTCCGCTCCCGTAGTACATAAAAAAACAGCTCCTAAAATCCAGAAACCTTCAGGATATGTTGTAAGAAGTTTAATACCATAATAAGGGTTGAAGGCACTAAAAATATGCAAATCATCCATCAGGTGCGAAGCACCTAATGCCGCCAGCATAATAAACCAAATGGTCATTACAGGACCAAAAAACTTACCGATGGATGCCGTGCCAAATTGTTGTAAAAAGAACAATAGAAAGATGATCACCAGCACAATAATGACAATCACATTATTGCTAATTGAGCCCAGTACTTCAATATTGCGAAGGCCCTCAATAGCAGAGGTTACCGATATGGGCGGGGTAATCATGCCATCAGCTAGTAATGCAGCCCCTCCAATCATAGCTGGAAATACCAACCATTTTTTTCTTCTTCTTACCAAAGCAAAAAGAGAGAATATACCACCCTCTCCTTTGTTATCTGCCCTTAAAGTAAGAATTACATATTTAACAGTCGTTTGTAGTGTTAGTGTCCAAATAATACATGACAGACTTCCGATGATTAAATTTTCTGTAATGCTTTTGCCATTGATAATGGCATTTAATACATACAAAGGCGAAGTACCTATATCTCCATAAATGATCCCTAATGCTATAATCGCTCCTGCAAAAGATAATTTATTATGACTTCCACTCATGAGGCGAAGAAAAGTTTATTAAATGTTGTAACTACAATGAGAGGGTAAAGGTAAAGGCATTTAAACGTTATCTTTTATACAAATATTCTGCCCACGGTTTTAACGCCGTTTGGCTTATGGTAAATTATATTTTTGAAAGAGCCAATAAAAAGCAACGTTTGATTTTGCCATTAAAGGTGCGGGAAGTTTACCCGGTTTTTGATTTATCAGGGTAATAAAAAAGTGTATTCATCTAATGGATAAAGCAATCTTTTAAACAGTAATTTATTTAAATATAAATAGCAGATTCTTTAAAGGTTTAAGTGCTAATTTACTAAAATTAGCTACTTTGCCACCCGTTTCGTTTTAACCACTGCATTTACAATCTAAAACTTAAAATCCGATTGTATGGACTTTAAACAAATACAGGAATTAATAAAAGTTATAAACAAGAGTAATATTGGTGAAATTAGTATTGAAGAGAATGACTTCAAAATCACCATCAGGCAAAAAGAGGACCCTGTGCCTATGTTTGTCGCACCTGCTTCTGTGCCAGCTTATCCATCTTATCAACCTGCGCCGGCGCTTCCGTCTCAAATTGGTTCATCTTTACAATTACCAGCTACCGGTCAACCAACCATTCCACCGGCGGCTGAAAACAAGCCAGCCGACAATTTAATTACCATTAAGAGCCCTATGATAGGAACCTTTTATCGTAGCTCTACACCAGATAAGCCACCTTTGGTAGGTGTTGGAGATGAAGTAACCATAGGAAAACCAGTATGTATAATTGAAGCGATGAAACTGTTCAACGAGATCGAAAGCGAGGTTTCAGGTAAGATTGTAAAGGTATTGGTTGACGATGCCAGCCCTGTTGAATTTGATCAGCCCTTATTCCTGGTAGATCCTTCTTAAGAGCCTACGAAATTATTGTACAGATCTATTATAAACTGGTAAAGGGTTCCCATAAAATATGGATCATCTTAGAAATGATATGGACGCATTTTTCGCAATTGCCGAATGCATTCCAACCTTTTAACGTCCAGATACAAATTAAACTATGTTTAAAAAAATACTGATTGCCAATCGTGGCGAGATTGCGCTGAGAGTAATTAGAACCTGCCGCGAAATGGGTATTAAAACTGTGGCAGTTTATAGTACCGCAGATAAAGATAGCCTTCACGTAAAATTTGCAGATGAAGCAGTTTGCATTGGACGCCCCGCCAGCTCTGAGTCATATCTCAACATTCCTCACATAATGGCTGCCGCTGAAATTACAAATGCCGACGCTATTCACCCCGGATACGGGTTTCTGGCAGAGAATGCAAAATTTAGCCAGATATGCCAGGATCATGGAATTAAGTTTATTGGCCCCACCCCGGACATGATTAATAAAATGGGTGATAAAATAACTGCAAAAGAAACCATGATTAAAGCCGGTGTTCCTGTGGTACCGGGAGGGCAGGGTTTATTGGAAAGTATAGGTGAGGCTAATTCTTTGGCAAAAGAGGTTGGTTACCCGGTTATTTTAAAGGCCACAGCAGGTGGTGGCGGTAAAGGTATGCGGGTAGTTTGGCAGGAGAGTGAAATGGAAAAAGCTTACACCAATGCAAAGGCCGAGGCCGCAGCTTCTTTCAAGAACGATGGTATTTACATGGAAAAGTTTGTTGAAGAACCGCGCCACATAGAAATACAGATAGCAGGCGACCGTTATGGTAAAGTTGCCCATTTAAGCGAACGCGATTGCTCCATACAGCGCAGACACCAAAAGCTGGTAGAAGAAAGCCCTTCGCCTTTTATGACGCCTGAGTTACGCTTTAAAATGGGAGAGGCAGCTATTAAAGCAGCCAGTGCCATTAATTACGAAAGCGTAGGAACCATCGAATTTTTGGTAGATAAGCACCGCAATTTTTACTTCATGGAAATGAATACCCGTATACAGGTAGAGCATTGTGTAACCGAGGAAGTAATTAATTTTGACCTGATAAAAGAGCAGATAAAAATTGCAATGGGTGAGCCGATAAGCGGCAAAAATTATGAGCCTCAAATGCATGCAATTGAGTGCCGTATTAATGCAGAAGATCCATACAACGATTTTAGGGCAAGCCCTGGTAGAATTACAGTTTTGCATCAACCCGGTGGGCATGGTGTTCGTGTTGACAGCCATGTGTACGCTGGCTACGTTATCCCTCCTTATTACGATAGCATGATAGGTAAGCTTATAGCAACTGCCCAAACCCGCGAAGAAGCCATCAATACTATGTACCGGGCACTGAGTGAGTATGTAATCGAGGGTATAAAAACCACCATTCCATTCCACTTGCAGTTAATGCAAAATGCTGATTTTAGAAAAGGTAATTTTACCACGAAATTTCTTGAAAGTTTTATCCTTGTATAACTCAGAAGTTTTTAAAACAAAAGCCGGCTTTAGAGCCGGTTTTTTTGTTTGGGGCTCAAGCATTTGTTCATTTGGCAAAATCGTTGCTGCCTACCCCGTCCGAATGGCGGCGTCGCAGTCCATTCATCAATCTGGTAATGTGCCGAAAAAATAAAAAGCCGCCAAACAGCGGTGACCATATGATTACAACCCAATAACAATTAATTGTTGGGTAGGTTAGGTCTGTCCTTCCTTATCTCTTCATACATAGCATCCGGTTTTGTTATTTGCTCTTCAGACAGGCAGTTTTTTAACCTGGCTTTTCTTTCAGCCATGTTGACTTCCATTTTTGTTTTCTTCTGGTCGTCATTCATGTTTTCATCCATTCTAATTTGCCTGTTTTTCATTTACATATCACCTTGAATCGCCATGACAGAATCAATCTGTACGTCTGTTAATTTCAAATCATCTTTCAACTTTTGTTTCACATCATTTCATTCATTCTTCCTCCACCGGGGCCGTCCTGTGGGGGTTGAGCATTAAGTGTGATAGCGCTCGCTGTTACCAAATAAATCACGACAAGTAATTTTTTAATTTTGTAATGTTTTATTGGTTTAAATCTTTTGGATGCCTAAGGTAGCGGGGGTTAATACTTACAAAAGTTATAATAGGTAAAATGGCCAAAATTCTCCTTCAACAACCAGCAGGGGTTATGCAGTCTTTTATTTCAAGATCGCCATTAATATTTTAAAAGTTTACCGGTTAATTGCAACGAGTAAAGATTTTTAACTAAAAACCCAGCAATAAGCAGGGCCATAGTTAAAGTGTAAAAAAGTCTATCGTAAGAATAGAAGTTCTCTGTATTTGGGCAAAGTCCATTCGTCGTCTGCAACCAATAACTCAAGTTTATCCACTGAATAACGGATCGTATCAAAATATTTATCCTTTACATCTTCATTATAAGAAATTGCTTTTTCGCGTTTGTCAGCTATATTATTGCTCACCTTACGGGCTTCAACCATTTGCTCAACATTTTCATTTACAATATTAATGTGAGTGGAGATTTTTTCGAGCAATTGCTTTTGCGTAACATAGCTTTCTTCTGCCATACCTATATCTTTAAGCCCCTTAATGTTTGTTGCCAAAACATTTTGATACCTGAAAGCAGCGGGTAATATATGGTTCGTTGCCAGGTCGCCCATCAGGCGTGCTTCGATCTGTACTTTTTTTATATATTTCTCCAATTCAATTTCATGCCTTGCTTCCAATTCCGAATGAGTGTAAACCCCATTGTTTTGAAACAATGCTTTTGCCTTGTCGGTCACCATGGCATCTAAAGCCAGGGGAGTTGTCTTAACATTAGGCAAACCTCTTTTCTTAGCCTCTTTTTCCCATTCATTGCTGTACCCATCTCCTTCAAACAAACTTTTTTTACCATCAACAATTGACTTTTGAATAATGTGCATGATGGCTATTTCCTTCTTCTCCCCTTTCTCAATAAGGCTATCCACTTCTTTCTTAAAAGTTTTTAAAGTATCGCCCATAATGGTGTTTAGCGCCGTCATAGCATTGGCGCAATTGGCTGCGGACCCAACAGCCCTGAACTCAAACTTATTACCGGTAAAGGCAAATGGTGAAGTTCTGTTGCGGTCTGTATTGTCCAACAATAATTCCGGAATGCTTCTATGCAGGTCAAGCTTCAAAATGGCTTCATCCTGTTCGTCAAACTTATCTCCCACACGCCCTTCAATTTCTTCGAGCACTTTTGTAAGATATTGACCAATGAACACTGAAATAATAGCTGGTGGAGCTTCATTTGCACCAAGCCTGAAATCGTTACCGGCACTTGCAATGGAGGCTCTAAGTAAATCAGCATAATCATGAACGGCCTTAATGGTGTTTACAAAAAAGGTCAGGAACATTAGGTTAGTCTTTGGAGTTTTTCCTGGCGCTAATAAATTAACTCCGGTGTCGGTTGCCATACTCCAGTTATTGTGCTTGCCACTTCCATTAATACCTGCAAAAGGCTTTTCATGCAGAATTACCTTTAACCTGTGCCGCTTGGCTACTCGTGTCATTACGTCCATCAATAGGGTATTGTGATCCACCGCCAGGTTCACTTCCTCAAAAATTGGAGCAGCTTCAAATTGAGAAGGAGCAACCTCGTTATGCCGGTTGCGTAAGGGGATACCTAACTTATAAGCTTCATTTTCGTAATCCCTCATAAAACTATAGATCCGCTCGGGTATAGATCCAAAATAATGGTCTTCCAATTGCTGGCCTTTGGCTGGTGCAGCTCCATAAACCGTTCGATCGCATAGCAGTAAGTCGGGCCTCGCATTGGCCAGGCTTTCATCAATTACAAAATATTCCTGTTCCCAACCCAGTGTTGCAGTAACCTTAGAAACATTTTTATCAAAATAATTACAAACATCTACGGCTGAACGGTCTAAAGCTGCCAGCGCTTTTAAAAGCGGTGCTTTATAATCAAGGCTTTCGCCTGTATAAGAAACATAAATGGTAGGAATACACAAGGTTCTTCCATGACCAATTTCAATTATGAATGCGGGTGAGGAGGGATCCCAGGCTGTATATCCCCTGGCTTCAAAAGTAGCTCTGAGACCACCACTTGGAAAAGAGGAGGCATCGGGCTCAGCCTGAATTAAAGCAGCACCATCAAACTCTTCAAGGGCTGTGCCATCACTCTTTAGTGTAAAAAAGCTGTCATGCTTTTCGGCAGTAGTTCCGGTTAGTGGTTGAAACCAGTGCGTAAAGTGTGTTACGCCTTTGCTTTCGGCCCATGCCCGCAATCCTGTTGCAATTTGATTGGCAACTACACGATCAATTTTTCGTCCGTTTTTTATGCTGCCCATGAGGCTTTTATAAGCTTCATCACTTAAATATTCACGTGCAGTTTTTAAGGTGAACACGTTTTCTCCAAAAATTGGGGAGATTTTGGTGCTGTTGGGCACAGAAACTTCGGTAGGGTTTGAAGAAAGTTTTTCCAAAGCTTTAAATCGCAGTGATTGCATAATATGATAGTTGTAATAAAAATGCTGATATAACAGGTAAAAGTACAATTATCCACCTGAAACGAATTCAATCTTAGCAATTTAAAGGGTGGTTTAATTAAAAAAACCTTTTGTTTCCAAAAGGTTTTTTATATATAAATTTTACTACTTTATTTAAATAACCACTGACTTAACGGTCTTGATTATTCTTGCTGCAACTTTATATGGATCTGCTGCTGAATTGGGGCGGCGATCTTCCAGGTAACCATTCCAACCTTTGTCAACAGTTGCCAATGGAATGCGAATGGATGCTCCACGGTCAGATATACCATAAGAGAAATCGAAAATAGATGCTGTTTCGTGTTTGCCGGTCAGCCTTAAATGGTTGTCTGCGCCATAAACTTCAATATGCTCTTTAACAACAGGGCGGAAGGCTTCGCATACTTTGTCGTAAATGTCTTTGCTACCTGCAGTTCTTAACAGCGAATTGGAGAAGTTGGCGTGCATTCCTGAACCATTCCAATCAAGTGTACCTAATGGTTTGCAATGCCAGTTAATTGACACTGAATGTTTTTCACCAATTCTTTCTAACAGGTAACGGGCAATCCAAATTTGATCACCAGCTTCTTTTGCACCTTTGGAAAAAATTTGAAACTCCCACTGACCTGAGGCAACCTCAGCGTTGATACCCTCAACATTCAAACCGGCTTCAAGGCAGGCATCAAGATGCTCCTCAATAATGTGGCGGCCAAAAGCGTTGTTGGCACCTACTGAACAATAGTAAGGGCCCTGGGGACCAGGGTAACCTCCATCAGGAAAACCAAGAGGCTTATTTGTTTTAGTGCTCCATAAAAAATATTCTTGTTCAAAGCCAAACCAAAAGTCATTGTCATCATCTTCTATTAACGCACGGCCATTACTTGGATGGGGCTTACCATCAGAACTCAAAACTTCGCACATTACAAGATAGCCGTTCTTGCGTTGTGGGTCTGGTACAACAAATACAGGTTTTAAAACGCAATCAGAAGATCCTCCGGGTGCCTGTTCTGTTGAAGAACCATCGAATGACCAATTTGGAAGATCTTCCAGATTACCAGAAAAATCTTTCTCAATCTTAGTTTTACTACGCAGGCTTTGAGTGGGTTGATAACCATCGAGCCAGATGTATTCAAGTTTTGTTAATGCCATAATTTTATCAATTAAAGTTTTGGTGGTTTGTATACTGCGAATGTAATAAAAAAAAGAAAAACAGTTGTTAGTTTAGGGCCATAAACCAATAAAACCGAAAGAATAATGCGATAAATTCATACATATATTTTTATGTAATATAAAATCTTTCTTTCGATTTAGTTTAAATAGCTTTTAAACTTTTTTTCGATTTGTTATAATAGGCCCCGTCGCGTAGATAACATATATCGTTTTGGAGAGGGATAGGCCAACAAAAATTATTAAATAACCTTCTCTATTGCAAAATAGATTGGCAAACAAAATCGGGGATGATACCGGATGCATGTATCTGGTATTCTGCTTCTTCGGCACTGGTGTTTCCTGAGAGAACTAAAGTAGTATTAACGCCAAACTTATTTCCCCCAAGTATATCGGTATTCAGGTTGTCGCCCACCATTAATATTTCGTTTTTCGAGAAAGTTCCAAACTTATTTAGTTCATCAAAGGCATACATAAACATTTGAGAATCCGGTTTGCCAAAATGAATGAATTTTTTATTGAGCATGCTTTCAACCAGCTTAGCCAAACCACCCGTAGCAACAGCCACATTATTTTTTGAAACCGGATACAGCTTATCGGAATTGGCAACGATGACCGGAATATTTTTTCGACGTAACAGATTTACTGTCTTGTTAATATCTACATTCCAGTCAAAGCCTTCATCATCTAAAAAAACAAAAGCGGTTATATCTTCAATTTCATTAAGGTTGATATCGTTTACTGAAATATGTTCCAATCCTGATTGTAAAATGTAATGAGCGGAGTTTTCGGTACCCAGGTAAGCAATTTTGCCAGATAAGATCTTATGCTGTAAAAATTGTTTTGCCATCATTCCGGATGTAATCACCTCATGAGCTTCAATATTGGTAAACCCGAGCCTATGGAAACTTTCAACCTGTTGTTCCTGGCTGCGAGAGGCATCGTTGGTTAAAATACGGACAGCCACATTATTTTTTCTCAGGAAGGTGATCGTTTGCTGGGCACCCTCAATCAAGCCTTTATAGTTTTTAATTACGCCATAAGAGTCAAGAAACACTGCTTTATATTTTAGCGCAAGCGGTAAAAAAGACTGGATTTTGAGCATAATAATTATTAGATATTTAGGGCCTTTAAAATAATGTCAGCATTAAACTGCTTATCAATAGAAGGCAAATAAATATCAAATGCCTCCTTTTGTAATTTGGTAGCAAATATTTCGTGAAAGAAATGCCTGCCATCTTTAACTACATAATTTAAGATGAAAAACCGGTAAGCTTCTTTTAAAAATCTAACCTCTTTTTCTGTTAATGGAAAAATCTGGTGATAAGATTTCAGGAATAATAAAAAACGTTCCTCCATTAACGGGCTTATGTAATAATTAAAAACAGTTCGGTCTCCCACGTCAGAAACAACCCTGCTCATAAAATAAAAATCAAGTACACGTGTCCCAATTCTAAACCAATCATAGTCCCAGCGGCTAAAGAATCTGCCGGACGAAGTGGTAGAAAAGTTTCCAATATTCCAATCTACAAAAACAGGTATTTTATCAAACTGGTCTTCTCCAAGCAATTGGGCATTGGTTAAAAACCGATCGCTCTGCTCTTTTATTTCATCAATGTGCATGCGGTATTCGTACTTGCCTTCATCAGTTTCAATTACATTCAACAGGCGATCAATATCAACCTTTAAAGTTTTTGACGATGGGGGTAAAGTATTTCTTATGCTAAAACATGCCTTATGAAAAAGGGCCAATTGCTCAGCAAATTTTACAATCTGCTCTGTATCAAGCCGGCGTGGAAGCCTTTTTTTTATTTGGATGGGACGGTAAAATACAACCCATGCATCCAAAACATCGTTCTGGTACCGGTAAACAAACAGGCTTTTACCTTTTGCCAACGATCGGGCTAAAAAATTTTCGAAAGGGGCGGGCAGGTTGTTCGACAGCGTATCAATAATGCTATGGTCTTCAACAAAGTGCTCGAATTGGCCAAAATAAGAGAGCTTGGCAATAATAAAACTCAGATCGCTAAAAGTAACACGATAAACATGGTTGGTAGACACTTTAGCACTTATATCAACCACCCTGATTATTTCGCGGGTACTGTCGTAAGCATTCCAGGCTTCTTTTACTATGGTAGTAAAGTCGATAGTTGTAAAATCAATAAAACGCATAGGCTATTCGTCGTTCTCTACTAATACCATTTCATCGCAAGCTTATGGCAATTGGTAGAATATTTATATGTAAGAATATTGGATTATTTAGACCAATATTTTAAGGTACAGGTTTAGAACACAATTTGGGCTATAAATATTGTTTTTCAAATTATAATTAACTGTTCCTCCTATACAATCGCAAGGGTAATTTTATTGCCTGAAAATTAATGAAGGTGAGTAATGGCAACACGATAAAGGGTAATGCAAAACTCCGGTATCGAACCAGGGCTCCGGTAAAGGTTACCGTATAGCCGGCAATCAATAAAAGACTAATTCCAAAAAATAGCAGAAAAAAAGTAAGCGGGGGTTGGCCGCGCCGTATATTATCCTGGTTTTTTAGTGGGAAAACAAACGCCAGAATGAGTAAAACTGCAATCATCAATAATTCATT
Source organism: Chitinophagaceae bacterium (assembly GCA_026786345.1). Taxonomy (GTDB): domain Bacteria; phylum Bacteroidota; class Bacteroidia; order Chitinophagales; family Chitinophagaceae; genus Segetibacter. Next base: position 23,311 of record JAJAYD010000120.1, on the reverse strand, counting down.
CAACGCCAGCATTGAAGCGGGATTTTTTGCTTCGCTTAGATGTGGGCGAAGAAACGCAATATCCAAAGCTGAAGGTAAATAGTTTATAAATGACCCGATAGTCGGCTCAAGCGGAAGAACTCGCAAACCGGAACCTCCCTTCAACAGTAAAAATTCGTGTTGTTTGTTAGATAAAAATGCTGGAAAATTCAAGCCTGGAACCAGAAATGGGAGGAGAAAGAACAAAGCAATACCCACTGAATAAACAACTGAAAAAATAACTAAGTAATGCGTCTTCAACCGTTTGCAAAACCACCAACTCAACAACGCTGGAATAAGAGCTAAGGCCACATAACTTCTAAGTAAAAAAATAAAAAATAGGCAAACAAGGCAGCCAGTTATTCGTTTAAAAGCGTCGTTCTTATTTTCCAATATCTTATGAAATAGGAAAATTACCATTCCTGTTAAAGATAATATCAAGCCATCTTTATGAATTCCACTACACCAAAAAAGTGTACTCGGCATTAAAAAAATTGCCAAAGCAATCATCCATTTTTTTGCATGTAAATGTGTGTCTGCAACCCTGGCAAGACCTACCAGCCCAAAAAGAAAAAGAAAGTTGAATAAAATGATATTGGTGTAGTAACTTTTGAAGGTTAACACATTGCACAGGGCTAACAGCTTAATTACAAGATTGCTTTTCAAATCGTTCCAGTAAGAGTTTGTACCGCTAAAAACATTCCCTGCATCCCGGTATCCATAGGTAAAAATGTCTTTAAAAAATGCAAGAGGTTTGCTTAATAACCAATCCGTTTCTTTTACACTGTACAAGTAAAATCGCCATGTATCGGAAGTTGCAAAATACTGGGATTGTTTATAGAACAAACCAAATGCAATGCCTGCAATAATTTTTATAATAAAAAGGATTGACAGCCATTGCAGACTGATAGGTGAGTTCTTAAAAAATGGAATTTTATGTATAGTGTAAAGCGATAAAATAAGGTAGAATATAAAAACGGCAGCTTCCAGGGTAACGTAGGTTAAAATGTTTAGTCAATCAGGTTGTTTTTTACTGCAAAGAACACCAATCCTGCAGTATTTTTTAAACCAAAGCGCTCCATCATTCTTTCTTTTATGCTCTCAACAGTTCGGGAGCTTATGTGCATTTTTTCACCAATCTCAATACTGGTAAACTCCATGCATATATAATTTAAAACGCTTCTTTCTTTCTCTGAAACATCAAGAGTGTTGTTAAGTGAAGGTAGCGTTCTGGATTTGTTATGAGATTTTTTAAGCAGTATGCGATTTACAAAGTTATTGAGATAAAATCCCTTGCTTACCACATCGGTAATGGCTTTCTTTATCTCCGAAGGGTCGGTACTTTTAAGTAAGTAACCGTGGGCGCCATTTTCCATTAAATGGTTAACAAAGCGTTCATCCTCATGCATGGTTAAAACAATGACCGATATATGTGGATACAGCTTGCTTATTTGTTTGGTAGTTTCAATGCCATCTTTTACAGGCATTCTTAAGTCCATTAATACCACATCAGGCTGGGCTTGTGCAATGCCGTTAAGTAGCTCCTCACCATTTTCTGCCTCTAATACAAATTTCAGGTTGCTATAATGGCGCAAAGAAAGTATTACCCCTTTTCTGAAGATTTTATGGTCGTCTGCAATTGCAACTTTTATTTCTGCCATACATTACAAAAGTAAAAAATCAGCGAAAGAATACGTTCTATCTTTCATTTTCATCTTTAGGTATATCAATAGTAACTTTAAAAAACGATTGGCTGCTATCTTGCTCAAACAAGATTTCTCCTTTAATAACCTTCAGGCGGCTTTGAATATTCTTCAATCCAAGACCAATGTTGCTTTTGCCAAGTTTTATAAAGTCTTCCTGCGTTATTCCCCGCCCATCGTGGTGCAGCCTGATAAGCATGTTTTCACTTCCATTATGTTGAGTAAGATGGATGAAACTTGCGTTGCTGTGCTTTAAAATATTGTTTACCAATTCCTGGATTACCCTAAAAACCAGCAGTTCTTTTTCTGCCTTTAATCTTATTTTATAATCGTGAAACCTGCAATTAACATTCATAGATCCTGAGCCATTAATCTTCTGAAAAAAATCGTTAACAGCACTTTCCAACCCAAAGTTTTTTAACGTTGGCGGCATAAGGCTATGAGAAATATTCCTGATTAGCTGAATAGTTTCATCAATTATTTCCTTTGCGCTAAATATCGATTGAAGTTGGCTTGCTTTGTCCTGGTTAACCAGGTTTTCATTTAGATATAAACGTGCAGTTGCCAGTAATGGTCCTGCGTCATCATGTAAATCGGCCGCTATGCGCTGTCTTTCTTCCTCCTGCAGTTTAATGGAAGCACTCAATAACACTTTTTGCTGTTCAGCCTCCATGTTTTGCATTTTAACCTGGTAACGTATAACTTTTCTTTGATGAAAAATAATTAAGATAATGAAGGCAATTGCCAAAAAACACATGACAACAGTACCCAAAAACATCGGGGAAATTCCATTCAGTTGTAGTAGAGGCATACAGCGTGTAAAACAGACTTTAGGTTAGTTGAAATTTTTTCCTGGTTGGAGTGGTGTTTTTAATAAACATTGCTATTGAAAGCAAAATTGATTTTGGAATAAGAAAAATGTAATTAAGAACATAATCGTTTTGTTGTTCAGATTTGGGCAATGTGTTGATATATAAAAAAAGGAATAAGGTACCGGCAGAGTAGATAAGGTAAGAACACACTACCCAAAACTTTGATTTCTTTTGAAAATCGAGATTGTCAGGCTTGCTAATTTCTGTAAAAAAGTAAACGATAGCTAAAAATATGATGAGGATGTTCTCAATAACGGCACAAACATCAAGGTAATGGTTACTACCATCCATCCTGATATAATAAAAAAAGAAAACGATAATAAATAAAAGGCCGATAAAAATAATAATGGAACGGTGAATAGCGGAGATAAGTATAACGTAAAAATATCCAAAAAGTAAAAGAGATTCAACTAAGTTAAACAGGTTAAAAGTTACATAGTTCGCACGATCGTTTTGGGCTTGATATATCGAGTACAGATCCGCTCCAAAATCAATTAATAACAAAAAAATAATAACCCGTAACGCTTTATCATTTATTCTTTTAGAAAGAAAGAGATAAAAAATTACGGGTATTATACCAAAAATGAAATAATATTCCTGGACTAATTTTAACACTATAGCAGGTAAAGTTTAACCCAAATATATGTATTAAAATTTCAATCAGCTTAACCCCATCCTATTGTTGTAGTTGTGTCTGTGCCACAATAAGGAGGACAGTTACGTGTTCTATCTGCAACAATTCCTTTCTTTTTAATAATTTCACCATTTTCTCCAATTTCGGTGTAGTTGATAATGTTGTCGCCATTAGCGTCAACACCAACTAATACTAATTGCTTAAGGCCAATTTCGTTTAAAGCATGAAACATTCTAAAGCCAACTGCGCCTGGTTGGGCTAAAATTGCTTCAATCAGGTTACGGCCCATGAAGTGCGCCAGTACATCGTCCTGATTTTGATCATAATAAGATTTGATCATTTTGGCTCCTTTCTCATAGCCAATGTCTTCGCCAACCTCAGCTGAGTAGCCTTTTGGTTGCTCAATTACTTTTCCTTTTACTACGATTAATTCGGTGTTTGTCATGGTAATTTGTTTTAGGGGGGAAATGTTTTATAATTGGATAAATTTCACAGGAAACATTTTTATCCACAAGGGGTAGGTTGAAAGGAGAGATTGATTATTTTGAATTTAAATTATTGAAATATAATACGTTATAGGGTAGAATGCCCACGAATATATTTTTTAAAAATAGTATAAATTCGATAGTTATACCGTAAAATTACTATTAGTATAAAGATGACTTTTACTATTTATATTGTTTTTTAATAGTAATCTTTCTCGTAATTTTCAAAATATCCAGTAAATGTGTAAGCTCAGAACTTTAAGAAAAAAATATTTTTTATCCTGTAGCCTACTAAATATTCTATAAATGACTGATGAAAAAATCATAAAACTTGCTCTTGCTGATGACCATAAAATTTTTAGGGATGGTATACGAATGGCTCTAAAAAACCGGGAGTTTATTAAGATCTTATGGGAGGCAGATGATGGTAAAGACATGATGCACAAAATGAAAATTAAAATTCCTGATGTGCTGCTGATGGATATCCATATGCCTGAAATTGATGGTATAAATGCCATTCAATTATTAAGGAGGGAATATGAAGAGGTAAAAATCATTGTTTTAAGCATGTACGATGATAAGGAAATCATAACCCGGATGATGGAATACGGAGCCAATGCCTTTCTTGCCAAAACTACTGATGCCGATGAAATTTACAGGGCTATTTTAGGGTGTATGAATAATGATTTTTATTTTAACGACCTGGTAAATTCAGCCGTATTATTAAAGCTGCAACAAAAACGATCCGTTCGTCGTTTTTATCCTAACACAGTCAAATTCAACGAGAAAGAATTGAAGATTTTAAAGCTTATAAGTGAAGATAAAACTACCGAAGAAATATCAGAGGACGTTTTTCTTAGTCCAAGAACTGTAGAAACCATCAGGCAAAATATGAAGATGAAAGTAGGCGCTAAAACAATTGCTGGCCTGGTGATGTATGCTATAAGAAATAAGCTCCTCAACTGACTGTTTACTTTATTACGAACTTTCTTTTCACCCATCTTCTTTAAATGATCAAACCTTGCTGATAGAGCAAGGTTTGACTTTAGTTTTTACCACTTAAGCGGTTTTCGTAGAATAGTTGGAAAGGTTTCCAATAGAATTTTATGACATCAACAAACTGGTTGTAATTTGACTGACTATACTAATATAAAGGTACTTAACGGGCATACCCGGTAATTGAGCATATATCCTCGTTTTTAAGGTGACGGAAACAAGAAAAATATGTAGTATTTCTACGTTGCAAGTATTTTTAGGAAGAGTATTAAATCCTTAAGCTTCGGGATATGTCCGATTGCATGTTCGCTGTATTGAGACTAATAAATGCAACTTTGGTGAATTTGATGGTTTTTCAAAATCGAAATTAAAAAATTGAGTCGTATTGTTTGGAATGAAATTTTTAAATTTTGCCCGGTCGATTTGTGGATAACTCTAAAATCTTATCAAATATTTTATGTATGAAGTGTTTAGAAAAGAACCATTATAGGCAGATAGCATATTTTCTAATAAATTTGTGTAATAACCTCTTTACAAAGGGTTTAAAACCATAGATGGTAACACCTTCCCGAAAGATTCAACTGACAGAACTCATGACGACTGAAACGAAGCCAAAAATAAAAGTTTTAATTACTGATGACCATGCACTGTTCAGAGCAGGAGTAAAGTCAACCTTATCGCATTACCCCGACATTGAATTTATGGGTGAAGCAGAAAATGGGATGCAGTTGCTTAACCTCGTTAAGTTTTTAACCCCTGATGTGATCCTGTTGGATATTCAGATGCCTATTATGGATGGAATAGCCGCGCTGCCGGAAGTAAAGAAGATTTTGCCGGGCGTAAGGATCATCATGTTAACCATGAACGATGATGTTAGCATGATTAGCCGGTTAATGGAAATTGGCGCCAACAGTTATCTTACCAAAAACAGCGATAGCAGCACTATTTATGAAGCCATTAAAACGGTTTATACAAACGAGTTCTACTTTAACGAATACACTAATAAAGCAATTTTAAATGGTTTACGAACAAGGCGGGTACAGGAAAACGCTCATATTGATGAGGCGGAATTAAGTGAAAAGGAAATGCAGGTATTGCGCTTAATGTGTGATGAAAAAAGCACGAAAGAAATTGCTGAAATTGTTGAAATTAGCCCGAGGACAGTAGAAGCTATCCGCGACAGGCTAAAGCTTAAAACAGGAGCAAAAACCACAGCAGGTTTAATTTTATACGCAGTAAAACACAATATTGTTGAAGGATAGATTAGCCTTTTAAAATCATAAAGCCCGGCATTAGTCGGGTTTTTTGTTTTTATTTGGTATATGTCAACCTATGCTGTAGTCAATGGAAAGATTTTAAAGGAAGAGGCGATTTGTATCTCGCCCAATAACCGCTCGTTTAGGTATGGAGATGGTTTTTTTGAAACCATTAAAGTGGTAAACCAAAAAATCAATTTAAAAGATTATCACTTTGCGAGGCTTTTTTCTTCGTTGCCTTTACTTGGCTTTGACCAACCTGCCAACCTAAGCCCTGGCTATTTTGAAAATCTTATCGAACAACTCGTAATTAAAAACAATCATCAAAAGCTGGCGAGAGTTAGAATAACCATTTACCGGGGCGATGGGGGAGTGTATGACCAGGTAAGTCATTATCCAAATCATCTCATTCAAAGCTGGCCATTACAAACTTCTATTAATCAATTAAATGAAAATGGTTTGGTGACTGATGTCTATACCAGGGCACGTAAAGTATGCGACGAATTTTCTTTTGTCAAAAGCAATAATTATCTCTGTTATGCAATGGCTGCCTTGTGGGCCAAAAGTGAAAAATTAAACGATTGTTTGCTCACCAATCCTTATAATTTTATAGCTGACTCCACAATAGCCAATGTATTTATTGTTCATGACGGAATTATCAAAACTCCACCGTTAAGCGATGGCCCGGTAAGCGGTGTAACCCGCAAATATCTTATAGAACATTTGCCATCTATCGGTATGCCGTGCGTTGAAACTTCGTTAACTGTAGGGGACATACAACAGGCCTCCGAGGTTTTTTTTACCAATGCCATTTACGGAATTAAATGGGTAAAAAGTTTTGGCGATCAGCAGTATACCCATACAATAGCAGCACAAATTCACAAGCAATTAATCGAGCCACTTCCTGGGTTGTAAAACCTTTATGCAAAATTCCTGTTAGAAAGAAAAATGTTCATAAATGGCACAGAGCGTAAACATCATTTGGTTTAGAAGAGACTTGCGATTGCAGGATAATGCGGCCTTATATTATGCGCTCAAAGCAGGTAAGCCGGTTGTACCCGTTTTTATTTTTGACAGAGATATTTTGGATCTGCTGGAAGACAAAAGAGATAGGAGAGTTGAGTTTATAAGAGCAGCCATTGTTGAGATGAATGACGGTCTTTTAAAGCAAGGCAGTTCAATGGAAGTTATTTATGGTTTTCCAAGCGAAGTATTTTCAGCATTGTTCAAAAAATACGAAGTTGATACTGTTTTTACCAATCACGATTATGAGTCTTATGCTAAAGAAAGAGATGCAGAAATTAAAAAGATTTTAGCATTAAATAAGGTTCAATTCTCCACCTTTAAAGACCATGTAATTTTAGAAAAAGATGAGGTGCTAAAAGATGATGGAACGCCTTATACCGTGTTTACTCCCTATAGTAGAAAGTGGAAAGCCACTTTAAAAGATTTCAACCTGAAATCCTATCCATGTGAGCATAAATCTGCTTTTTACAAGCAGGAAGCATTGCCTATACCAACATTGCAGCAGATGGGTTTCCAACCCGTAGACCAACCTTTTCCCTCTCAAATGCTGCACCAAGACATTGTTAGAAAATACAGTGAAAACAGGAACTTTCCCGGTAACGAAAAAAGCACTTCAAGGCTGGGTGTACACCTGCGGTTTGGAACCATTAGCATCCGTCAACTGGCATCCATTGCTCAAGGCTTGAACGAAACTTACCTGAACGAATTAATATGGCGGGATTTTTACCAGATGATCCTTTGGCACTTTCCAAGGGTAGGTAGGGGGCATGCTTTCCGAACCGAATATGAACACATAGAATGGCGCAATAACGAAAATGAATTTAAGCACTGGTGCGAGGGTTCAACAGGCTATCCTATAGTTGATGCCGGTATGAGGGAATTAAATGCCACTGGTTTTATGCACAACAGGGTTCGTATGATTGTGGCATCTTTTCTTACCAAACACCTACTGATCGACTGGCGTTGGGGCGAAGCTTATTTTGCACAAAAGCTGCTGGATTTTGACCTCGCCAGCAATAACGGTGGTTGGCAATGGGCTGCCGGAAGTGGGGTAGATGCAGCGCCGTACTTCCGCATTTTCAATCCCTACCTGCAGACAGAAAAATTTGATAAACAACTTACCTATATAAAAAAATGGGTACCGGAGTTTCAGGAATTTACTTACCCTAAACCCATAGTTGAACACGAAATTGCCCGTAAAAGAGCTTTGGAAGTGTACGCTAAAACTTTAAAAAAGTAAAGATTTTTTCAGATTATAGAATAGGCATGTCAGGCGAGGTAATCCTGGTTATCAATAACCGGTAAGCCGTTAATTTGCGCATAAACATCCATTAATTTTTGCACTGCTTTTTTGCCGGTTTCACCCAGGTCAATTGAATAATCATTTACATACAGATCAATGTGTTTGCGCATCACCTCTTCATCCATTTCCTGTGCATGCTGCCTAACATAGTCTGTTATAAAGGGGTAATTTTCGAATGCATAGGCTACACTCTGCCTAATAAGTTTGTTAACCGTTTCAATAATCTTTCCGGAAATTTCTTTACGCATAACAATGCCACCCAGCGGTATGGGCGCATTCGTTTGCTCTTCCCAATAATTACCTAAATCAATCAGCTTAACCAGGCCTTTATCCTGGTAAGTAAAACGGTTTTCATGAATGATTACACCAGCATCTGTAGCGCCGCTTAAAACCGCCTCTTCTATCTGGTTAAAAACTAAAAACGTTTTGTTTGTTGCTTGTGGAAAAGCCATAGAAAACAACAGGTGCGCTGTTGTGTTTTTTCCGGGAATGGCAATTTGCATGTTTGCAATATCAGACTGTAAATCGCTAACATCTTTTCGTGCAATTAGCAATGGTCCAACGCCTTTACCCAATGCCCCGCCACTGCGCAATAACTTGTATTCATCTAATAACAAGGGCAGCACTCCATAACTAATTTTCGATATGTCGAGATTGCCGCCGATAGCCCATGCATTTAAAGTTTGTACGTCTTCGAGTTGCACTGAAAAATCAAGGCCTTCTGTATCAATTTTCCTATTAACTAAAGCATCAAAAATAAATGTATCGTTGGGGCAGGGGCTAAAGCCTAAGGTTAATTTCAAGGGTAAATCTTTTTTAATTACAAATTGATTTCTTCATTACGGATTGATCGGTTCTCATCTGCTAACAATTGAATAAGGCTTGCAGTTGAATGTGCCAGTTGGTCCAGCGCAAGTTTAATATTCCATTTGGTTTTATTGCGTTCTCCAACATAATTGCTGATGGCTCTTACCTGCATAAAAGGTGTGTTGGTTTGAAGACAAACATAATGTAAGGCAGCGCCTTCCATACTTTCAATGCTGCAATTATACTTCTGTTTAAGTTGGGTAATTCGGTCATGGCTGGTAGTAATTTCATTAACTGTTACGCCATTTATTTCTTTAAACGTTAACAGGTTTAAATTTTTCAACCATGGATTCACCAATGCTTTTACCTCAAATGGAAATTCATTTGCTTCAACCAGCTTCATGTCAAATACATCTTTAAAAGCATCGTTTTCTACAACACCTACATCGCCGTTATATTCCTTTTCTACCACTACTATATTTCCAATTGGTAAGTTTACATCAAAGCTTCCTGCAATGCCCGCTTGTATTATAATGTCCGGCTGAAGGTTTTTAACAAGCATTGTCAACTGGTAAGTGGAAGCCAAAATTCCCACCCCTGTGGTATGAAAAGTAACCTGTACGCTATCCCTAAAATTTGGTAATTGCCTGGCCTGCTTCTCTATATGCATCAACTCAAATGGGGTAGCAGCAACAACGGCTATTTTCATTTTGCAAATGTCGGGTTTATGGGCTTGCCTGCCAATGAGTGCATTACAAATTGGTGCTATTTTTTGGTTGCCGGCAGAAGTGACCTTGTGCAACTCCGGTTGTGTCATTTTAATTCCGGTTTATCGGAACTCACTTCTACTGTATCTTTCTAAGGCGGCTTTTCTTACGCACTTTTCAAAAATCACTACGCCATAATTTGGAATGAACCCCTGCCAATTGCTTTGGTTTTCAAATATTACCTTTACCAAAATTTAAGATTGAATGGTGTATCTCACAAGGGTGGAGCATTTTAACGCTGCACATAAGTTATACAATCCCAATTGGTCGCCTGGGAAAAACGAGGAAATGTTTGGGGTGTGTGCTAACGAGAACTGGCATGGTCATAATTTTGATTTATATGTAACCATTAAGGGTGAAGTAAATGCAGAAACCGGTTTTTTATTTGATGTTAAGAAGCTAAGCAAAATAATACAGGCACATGCGATACAAAAACTGGATCATAAAAATTTAAACCTGGATGTGGATTTTTTGCTTGGAAAAATGTGCAGTACCGAAAATTTAGCAGCCGCTATATGGCAACAAATAGCGCCGCACCTGCCTGAAGAAGTGCATTTGCATTGTATAAAGTTGTATGAAACACCGCGGATATATGTGGAGTATTTTGGAGATTGAGTAAACATTATTACAAACCCCTGCTGCAAACCATTTACATAATTCAGCGTTAAGTAAATTAATATGAACAACAAAGTAGCTGTTTACAGAAAGGAACATTTTAATGCGGCTCACAGGCTTAACAATCCAATATGGGATGAAGCTACCAATCAAAAGGTTTTTGGAAAGTGTAACAACGCCAATTATCATGGACATAACTATGAGCTGATTGTAAAAGTGGTTGGCGTGCCGGATGAACATACGGGATATGTGATCGACCTTAAATATTTAAGCGATTTGATTGACGATAATGTGTTAAAAAGGTTCGATCATAAAAACTTAAATCTTGACACTGCAGAGTTCAAAAATGTAAATCCATCAGCAGAAAATATTTCGATAGTCATCTACAACATTCTTCGTGCGAAGATTGATACCCACCTTGAATTACAAATAAGATTGTACGAAACGGAAAGAAACTTTGTGGAGTACCCGGTATCGTAGGTAATTGATTGGAATAGTAAATTAATTGGCTGATTAAATTTAGAACTATGGCATATAAAAAGGTAGAAAGCTACGATGAGGATGTAACAGAAGGATTGAAGCACCACTATCGGGAAACCATAAAGTTATTAGGTGAGGATGCGGATAGGGAAGGACTTGAAAAAACCCCGGAACGGATTGCCAAGGCAATGCAGTTTATGACTCAGGGATACAACCAGGATGCAAAAGCAATTTTGGACTCAGCTAAATTTCATGAAGATGTGAGTGAAATGGTGTTGGTGAAAAATATAGAATTGTACAGTATGTGCGAACATCATATGCTTCCTTTTTTTGGTAAGGCACATATTGCTTATATACCAAATGGATATATAACAGGACTTAGCAAACTTGCCCGTGTAGTAGATGTGTACAGCAGGAGACTACAGGTTCAGGAGCGTTTGACCACCCAAATATTAGCAGCTATTAAGGAAAGTCTTAACCCATTAGGGGTGGCTGTAGTTATTGAAGCTGCACACTTATGTATGATGCAAAGGGGTGTACAAAAACAAAACTCCTATACAACTACTTCTGCTTTTTCGGGTGAGTTTGAGAATTATAGCACGCGAACAGAGTTTTTAAAACTGATATCATCTAAGCTGAGTTAAAAACAAGATCAACTATTTTATAAGCCCTGGCAATTGTAGCCAGGGTTTTTTGTTTCGAATCATTTCTGAAATTTTATTGAATAATGCCTGAAGGGTATGCTTGAAATAATGCAAAGAAGAGAACCAATTAATTACCCTGCTATCTTACTTTTGGGCAAATTCTAACACGATGCATGCTTATATTTTCCCTGGCCAGGGTAGCCAGTTTTCAGGGATGGGTAGAAACCTGTACGACACCAGCGACCTGGCCAAACAATTGTTTGAACAAGCCAACGAGATAGCAGGATTTCGATTATCGGACACAATGTTTTCTGGTACTGGTGAGGAGTTAAAACAAACCAATGTTACACAACCCGCAGTGTTTTTACATTCTGTGATCGCTTACAAAAAACTGGAAAATATTACGCCAGATATGGTAGCCGGTCATTCGTTAGGCGAGTTTTCGGCTCTTGTTGCAAATGGTGTTTTAAGTTTTGAAGACGGTTTAAAACTGGTGATCATAAGAGCAGGAGCCATGCAAAAAGCTTGTGAACTTAACCCATCAACTATGGCGGCAGTTTTAGCGCTTGATGATGCAAAGGCCGAAGAAATCTGTAATCAAATTCAAAATGAAACCGGAGAAATTGTAGTGCCCGCAAATTATAATTGCCCCGGTCAACTGGTAATAAGTGGCAGCATAAAAGGCATAGAAATAGCTTGTGTAAAAATGAAGGAAGCCGGGGCTAAACGGGCTTTGGTGTTACCCGTAGGGGGGGCTTTCCACAGCCCGTTAATGACACCTGCAAGAGAAGAACTGGCACAAGCCATCCATAGCACAACCTTCAATAATCCTTCATGCCCTGTTTACCAAAACGTAGTTGCAAAAGCAGTTACGGATCCCATGCAAATACAGCAAAATTTAATAGACCAGTTGACCGGCGCTGTCAAATGGACTCAATGTGTACAGGCAATGATTAACGATGGAGCTACTGAATTTACAGAGGTAGGTCCCGGCAAAGTACTTCAGGGGCTTGTATTAAAAATTTATAAAGAAGCCATAGTTAACGGAAGAAATTAAGTAGGAATTTTAAAACAGATAAGCCCGGTTTATGCCGGGCTTATCTGTTTGCAGAAGATTGTTTATGTAATGCTGCCTACATCAATAGAGTAATCCCAGACTTATATTTTAAGCAACAGGAATGCTGCAATTCACCCATTCTCCGTCAAATGAAGCCTGGTATTTTTTATAAAAATTAATAGCTGGTTCATTCCATTCAAGAACCTGCCAGGCAATACCGGTAAAACCTTTTTCCTTTGCTTCAATTATCAATTGGTCAAACAATAATTTGCCCAAACCTTTGCCCCTCATTTCTTCAGTTACCAGCAAATCTTCAAGATACATTCGTTGCCCCTTCCATGTGCTGAACCTGATGTAGTATAAGGCAAAACCCTGTATAACGCCATTAACTTCCACCACAAAAGTCCACCAGACCGGCTGTTTGCCAAAGCCGCTCTCAGTAAAATGGTCAAGTGTAACGGTTACCTCATCAGGTGCTTTTTCGTACAAAGCCAGTTCCTTTACCAATTCTACTATGCGTGGGCAATCATTTATTGTTGCCCTTCTTACAACTGGTTGATCCATTTTAATCTGGTGTATTTTACTCTATAAAGATTGGTCAAGGTCTCTTAAAATGTCGGCAATATTTTCTATTCCAACACTCATTCTTATAAGGCCATCAGTTATGCCAAATTTTATTCTTTCCTCCCTGGGCACGCCGTAATGTGTCATAGAGGCCGGATGAGAAAGCAGCGTATCTACCGTGCCCAGCGAGACAGCCCTCACACACATTTGCAGGTTGTCAATAAATGTTTTTCCTGCTGTCAATCCTCCCTTCAATTCAAAGCTCAACATAGCTCCCGGCCGCCGCATTTGTTTTTGAGCAACTGCGTAATCGGGGTGAGAAGGCAGGCCGTTAAAATTAACCTTCTCAACGGCCGGATGTTTTTGTAGAAAGGCAGCTACCTGCACGGCATTATCGCAGTGGCGCTCCATGCGCAACTCCAGGGTTTTCATTCCCTGTATTAATAAAAATGCATCAAAGGGGTTGCTGCTGCCGCCCAGCAGGCGATGCCATTTGGTTGCCTTTGTTTTCATAAACTCAATATCCCTTCCCAGCAAAACTCCGCCAATTGCAGTGCCATGTCCATTTAAGAATTTAGTAGTTGAATGAAAAACAAAATCAACCCCAAATTGAAAAGGAGATTGCAAATACGGCGTGGCAAAAGTGTTATCCACGGTAACCAATAAGCCATGTGCCTTTGCTAGGTTTGTTATTTCGGCAATGTCAACACATTGTATGGTTGGATTTGCCGGTGTTTCAATATGTACGAGTTTTATCGAGGCATCTTTCTTTATCAGGTCTTCCGCAATATTCAGGTCACGCAGGTCGGCAACAATGGTTTCAATTCCAGTTTGGCCCAGCACTTTCGTAAGTAATTCGTAAGTGCCACCATATAATGAGAAATGCGTTAATATCTTATCACCGGGTTTCAGGTTTGACAAAAACATGGTTGACATGGCTGCTTGTCCGCTGGCATGCAAAAGCGCTTTCACCTCAAGCGGGCTGCCATCAGGATTGGTAATGCCAAAGGTTTCAAGGCTTGCAATTACATTTTCAGCATCAGTAAATGTTGGGTTGCCCCACCGGCTGTAAATGTAGCCATCCTGTATGCCTGCAAAGCGTTCCATACCCTGGTCGGCGGTATCGAATGTAAAGGTTGAGGTAGCGTAGATGGGAGTTAAGTGTGCCGAATTGGGATGCCGGTTTTGATTGCCGTGTATTGCGATCGAACTAAATCCGGTGTGTTTAAAAAATTTACCAGGCATGTCTGTTGAATGATTATTTAATTTGCAATAGTTAGTCTATATAAAGCGCACAAAGATAAAAGTATCCATACCAAGTGAAACAAATTGTTAGCCAGTACGCCACTTATAATCTATGGGCAAATAGCATTTTTATAGATTATGTAAACAAGCTCAGTAACGAGCAACAGCAAGCATTTGCACCTTCCAGCTTTCCATCGTTATACAAAACGGTAGTGCATATGTGGGAGACGGAACGTAACTGGTTAAAGCGTTTGAAATTGGAAGAAAACATTCCTGCCGGTGGTGGGCTTGTAACAATATCGTTTGAGGAAGTTGCCGCCAATCTGTTAAAAGAAAGTACCTGCTTTATACAATGGATAGAGAAAGCTACAGCCGAAAAAATTACACATGTAACAGCTTACCAAAACTCTAAACGTGAACAGTTTAAACAACCTGTATTTCATATCCTGATGCATGTGTTTAATCTTGAAACTTACCATCGCGGTCAAATGGTAAGTATGTTTCACCAGCTACAACTAAACAATATACCCAACACCGACTTTATAACATGGAGCCGGTTGCAGAAAAAAGTTACGAAGTAAAAGGACCCGGATTGTAAAGCTTAATTCGTATCGTACGCCCACTTTACATAAGTGGCACCCCAGGTAAAGCCTCCGCCAAAGGCAGCTAAGACTAAGTTGTCGCCTTTCTTCAACTGGCGTTCCCAATCCCACAAGCAAAGTGGTATGGTGCCCGAAGTAGTGTTGCCATACCGATGAATATTTAGCATCACTTTCTCAGGTGATAAGCCCATACGTTTGGCAGTAGCATCAATGATTCTCTTATTGGCCTGGTGAGGAACCAGCCACGAAATATCGTCGCCGGTTAAGTTGTTGCGCTGCATTAGTTCATAAGCAGCATCGGCCATGCCAACCACAGCAAACTTAAATACCGATTGGCCTTCCTGGTATATATAATGTTCTTTTGCAGCAATGGTTTCCATGGATGATGGTCTTGCAGAACCACCGGCCTTCATGTGTAAATATTTAGCTCCGCTACCATCACTTTTAAGCAGGCTGTCTTGTAAACCTAATCCTTCTTCATTGGGTTCTAGTAAAACAGCCCCCGCAGCATCTCCAAAAAGTATACAGGTTGTACGATCGCTATAATCAACTATAGAGCTCATTTTATCAGCGCCCACAACAACCACCTTTTTGTAACGACCGCTCTCAATAAATGCAGTACCTGTAGTTAACCCAAATAGAAAACCAGAGCAGGCTGCACCCAGATCAAATCCAAAAGCATTTTTGGCACCTATCTTATGGCAAATAATATTGGCAGTGGCCGGAAAAAACATATCAGGAGTTACCGTGCAACAAATCAATAAGTCGATCTCCAGTGGGTCAATGCCGCGTTTTTTACAAAGTTCCAATACTGCCGGTGCTCCCATATCCGATGTGCCCAAACCTTCGCCTTTCAGTATCCTTCTTTCTTCCACACCGGTTCGGCTTTTAATCCATTCGTCGCTGGTATCAACCATTGTTTCTAATATTTTGTTGGTAAGCCTGAACTCGGGTAAGGAGGCGCCCACTGCTGTTATAGCTGCTGTAATCTTTTGTTGCATCGTAGCGATTAAAGTGTTTATTTCGGGCGGTAAAAGTAAATCATTTTTGTTTTGATGATTGGTATCATATCAGCGGGGGTGCATTTCAATTTGTCGTTTTTGGTGGCCGGCAGAAGTGCCTTTGTGCAGCTTTGGTTGTGTCATTTTAATTCCGGTTTATCGGAACTCTCTTATACTAAATCTTTTCATGGCGGCTTTTCCTATGCACTTTCCATTTATTAATTATATAAATACTGCTACAATTTAAATTGCACCCTATCAACGAAGATGCTGGTGTTTTTGAATGGGGAGTACTTAAAATTTATAGATGTGAAGCCGGACATAACAAACCGTCATCATCGGCTTTTTTACTTTTTACTTTTTACTTAAAACTTGTCACTTAAAACTTAAAACTTATAACTTATAACTTAAAACCTACAACTCTTTATGTATCGAATAGGAACGGGAACAGATTATCATCAGTTAGTTACAGGCCGCGAACTTTGGATAGGCGGCATACAAATACCGCATACATTGGGAGCCCTTGGCCACAGCGATGCGGATGTATTATTGCATGCTATATGCGATGCGATGTTGGGTGCATTAAGCCTGGGCGACATAGGGTATCATTTTCCCGATACATCAGCCGACTTTAAAAATATTGACAGTAAAATACTCTTGCAAAAAACGTTCGAGCTGGTGACAGCCAAAGGTTATAAGGTAATTAATGTTGATTCAACATTGTGCCTTGAAGCACCTAAAATAAAGCCCTATGTAAAACAAATGCAGGAAACCATTGCCAACATTTTGCAGGTTACACCAGGCGATGTTTCAGTTAAGGCAACGACAACTGAAAAGCTTGGTTTTGTAGGACGGGAGGAAGGCCTGATGGCCAATGCAGTGGTATTACTATGCGTTAAATGATTTTAACATTCTCCTAATCTTAAACGCCACCCTTCTATACACAATCTGTTATTTTTGCCGCCTGTGCATTTATTACCAGTTAAAATAATCAATCGTTCTTTAAATCCTTTACCGGCGTATGCTACCGAAGGTTCTTCGGGTATGGATGTAAGGGCAGACATTGTAGCACCACTTCAGCTCTTACCCTTACAACGCCACCTGGTGCCTACCGGTTTGTTTGTTGAAATTCCGGTGGGTTACGAGGCACAGGTAAGGCCCAGGAGCGGGTTAGCAATAAAGCAAGGCATTACCTGTTTAAATACACCCGGCACTATAGACGCCGATTACCGGGGTGAGATCAAAGTAATCCTGATTAATCTTTCAAACGAAACACAGGTCATACAACCGGGCGACAGGATAGCCCAACTCGTATTTCAAAAAATAGAAAAAATAATGTTGGTAAAAGTTGATGAAATATCTTCGACCGATAGGGGCGAAGGTGGTTTTGGACACACCGGTAAACAATAAAAACTATGAGGCTACTCCTTACAATACTTTCGCTTTATTTCTTTGCAGTTGCCTGCAGACCTGCAAAGAAAATTCAGAAAATACAGGATGCGGTCTCAAAAGTTGATACGGCAGAAGTAGTGGTTGTAACAAAAAATGATAAGGTTGATTCGTCTAAACTGATACATGATGTTTACAATAAAGTATTGAAGAACAAGATTGATTTTAACAACTTTTCAGCAAAAGTAAAAGTAGATTACGTAGGCAAGGAATCAGACGACCAGGCTACAGCCTTCATAAGAATTAAAAAGGATAGTATCATTTGGATATCGCTGCGGGGCGCCCTGGGTATTGAAGGATTACGAATGCAGGTTACAAAGGATAGTGTTGTAGTGATGTATATGCTAAAGAAGCAGGTGGCCCGCCGGAGCATCAATTACCTGCAGGAAATAACCAAATTGCCCTTTGATTTTTATACGCTGCAGGATGTTATTGTGGGCAACCCTATTTATGTTGACAGCAACATTGTATCGTACAGAACCAATTTAAATGATGAGCTGGAGGTTTTAATGATCGGCAAATTATTCAAGCATTTGGTTACACTCGAAAACACAGATTTTAAAATTTTACATAGCAAACTGGACGATGTTCATCCCCTGAGAAACAGAACTTGTGACATTACGTTTAGTGATTATGATGGCTCGACCGGCGTTCCTTTTGCTACCAAACGAAGAATTTCCGTAGCCGAAAAATCAAAGCTGGATATAAACCTCGATTACAAGTCGTACGTGTTTAACCAGCCGGTTTCGTTTCCTTTACCCGACACAAAAAACTTTAAGAAACTGTAGGTAATTTTTTTGAAAACAACAGTTCTAATAAATATTAATAGCATGTTGAAGAAAATCCTCTTTGTTATACTATTTGTTGTAATGACTCCGGTATTGTTTGCACAATCACCATCCAAGGAAGATTTACAGCGCAAAACCCAGGATCTTAAAAGAGAGATAGACAACCTGAACAAAAGCCTGGCGGACATTAAGAAGAACAGGAAAGGGGCCCTGGTGACTTATAATTTGATCAGGAATAAAATTGTGGCAAGGGAACGCCTGGTGCAGAACATAAACAAAGAAGTCAGGGTACTAGACGACAATATTTATCTCTCGTCGCTTGAAATAAATAAGCTGAAAAAAGAACTGGATACTTTAAAAACGGAATACAGCCAAAGCCTTGTGTTTGCTTATAAGAATCGAAGCAATTACGATTACCTGAATTTTATATTTTCGGCCGCCACATTCAACGATGCTATAAAAAGAATTACCTACCTGAAAAGCTACCGCCAGTACCGCGAACAACAGGTAGATAACATCAATAAAACCCAGGATATACTTCAGCAGAAAATAGCCAGTTTAAACAGCAATAAAACGCAAAAGAGCCAAACCCTGCAGGAGCAAACCAAACAATTGGTAGATCTTGAGAAAGACAGGAAGGAGCAAAACCAGGAGGTGAGTAAATTGAAGAGCCAGGAAAACAATCTCGCTGCGCAGATAAGAAAACGTGAGAAAGAAAGAGTGCAGATGCAAAATGCCATTGCTGCTGCAGTACGCAGAGAGCAGGCCGAAGCCCGTAAAAAAGCCCTTGCTATTGCTAAACAAAAAGCTGATGATGAAAAAAGGCGCAGGGATGCGGCAGCCAGCAATCCAGGTAATCCGGTTAAAGAGGAACCTGTGGCAGTTGTAAAGCCAAAACCCGGCAACAGAACCTATAGTCCTTTTGAATCGACCGAAGAAGGTAAGGCTGCCTCTATAAATTTTGAAAGTGGCAGGGGCAGGTTACCATGGCCGGTAGATGCAGGCTTTGTATCCATACATTTTGGAAGGTACAATATACCAGGCACCACATTGTATGGCCAGTCAGACGGCATCACCATCTCGTTGCCGGTTGGTGCCTCAGTAAAAGCTATTTCTGATGGCGAGGTAACGTCAGTATTCGACCTTGGGGGAGAACAAGCTGTACTGGTGCGTCATGGTAAATATTTTTCTACTTATAGCCACCTTGCCTCGGTTAATGTTAGCCGTAACCAAAAACTAGGAGCCGGTACGCTTATTGGCCGCTCGGCCGCCAACGACGATGGAGAAGGTGAAGTATTATTTATGGTAAGTAACGAACGTGGCCAGGCTGTTGATCCCGAAGGGTGGCTGAGAAGAAGGTAATCTTCAACTAACATAAAAAATTATCATCCGGCTGTTTTATTTGCCGTCATCTAAACGGCAAAACCTGCTGTACAACTTTTCGTAAATGGGTATGATGTTGTGAATGTCGAACCGGCTTGCTTGTTCAAAAGCATTCTTTTTAAATGTACTCAACTTTTCATCATCCGATAGTATGGCAACCGCATCGTCACTCATGGTTTTTACATCGCCCACATTGGCGAGGTAGCCTGTCTGGCCATGTATATTTATTTCAGGAAGACCACCCGCATTGGTACTGATCAAAGGCATGCCTGCTGCCATTGCTTCCAAAGCTGCCAATCCAAAACTTTCGTATTCCGAAGGCAGTAAAAACAGGTCGCTTACTACCAGTATTTCTTCCATCTGTTCCTGCTTTCCCAAAAATCTTATATCGTCAAAAACATCTAAACTCTTGGCAAGATCTTCCATCGCCGGCCGTTCGGGACCATCACCTACCATTAATAATTTGGCTGGCATATTTTTTCTGATCTCGGCAAAAATCTTTACAACATCCTGCACTCTTTTTACTTTTCTAAAGTTGGAGGCATGTACTATTATTTTTTCGCCGGCCGGGGCAATTACCTGCCTGAAAGCATCAATGGGTTTTTTGCTGAAACGTGCTACATCTACAAAGTTGTGGATCACTTCTATTTCCTTGGTTATTTTAAAACTTCGGTAGGTTTCTTCTCTCAGGTTGTTACTAACCGCAGTAATGGCATCGCTTTCGTTTATGCTGAAGGTAACTACGGGTGCATAGGTTTTGTCTTTGCCAACCAGTGTTATGTCGGTACCGTGCAGTGTAGTAATAAAGGGTACCGTGCGTCCTTCTTTCTCAACAATTTTTTTGGCCAGGTATGCCGCCGAAGCATGCGGTATGGCATAGTGCACATGCAGCAAATCAAGATCGTGGTTTAATATTACGTCTACCATAGTACTTGCCAGCGCCACTTCGTAAGGTGGATAATCAAACAGGGGATAGGTAGGTACCCTTACTTCGTGGTAGTGAATGTTTGAATTGAAAACATTTAGCCGCACGGGTTGCTGGTAGGTTATAAAATGTACCGAATGGCCTTTATCAGCCAATGCTTTTCCCAGCTCAGTTGCCAAAACTCCGCTACCGCCAAATGTTGGATAACATACAATTCCGATTCGCATAGACGCTTTTTTTAATTTCTTATGCCTTTACAAAAATAATCTTCCAAAGCTAAGGTGAGTGCATGCTGTAGTATACACTTTAGACTGATGAATGAAAAGTTTTTGATAGTTTTTTCGCTTGTTTTTGTTGTCATAAGCTTTTCAGTACAAATTGGTTCCGATAAACCGGAATTAAAATTGCACAACCGAAGCTGAATGACCTACCTGTGTTTGTACAGGAAAACTTATTCTAACAAAACCGCACCAAAGTGTGCATACATGCCAAATTGTACCTCCTAATTAAATCGTTGTGCCACAATGGTATGGGTACTATTTGTTTTGCCAACCTTTTGCATTTATAATAGGGAGGAATATTTTCTGCCCTTTCCCGGTAATTACTCAAATGGTCAGTCATCAACAATTGCTTAAATTTAGCGGTTAAAATATGCTTATGAAGAAACTGTTTGGTGCGTTGGTTTTTATGCCGGTTATAGGGTGGGCACAAATGAGTGATTCGCTTTTTATAAAGAAAATGTCGGATGATATAATGGGCAATGGTAAGGCTTACGAGAACCTGAGGCAGTTAACCAAGAACATAGGAGGAAGACTTGCAGGCTCGGCACAAATGACCATGGCAGAAAACTGGGGTGCTGAAACTTTAAAAGCATTGGGCGCAGACAAGGTGTACATGCAGGAATGCAAGGTGCCTAACTGGAACCGCGGAGGCGAAGACAAAGCAACTATAATTAAGATTGGAGATAAAAAAGAAAAACGTTCGTTAGATGTGCTGGCCCTTGGTAATTCTATGGGCTCTGGAAAAAAAGGTATAACTGCAGAAGTGTTAGCATTGGCATCGTTTGCCGAGCTGGAAGAAAGGTCGGATGAAGTAAAGGGAAAGATTGTGTTTTTTAATTATGGGTTTAACCCTACCAACCTACAACCTTTCAGGTCGTATGGCGATGCAGGAATTTACCGACGCATAGGTGCCAGCAGGGCTGCCAAATATGGAGCTGTTGCTATTCTGATCCGTTCTTTAACAGAGGCCAACGATAACAATCCCCACACGGGTGTTATGGCATACAACGATACATTTCCTAAAATACCGGCAGCTGCACTGGGTTTAAAAGATGCAGATTATTTATGGACCACCTGTAAACGTAATCCTTCTGTAAGAGTTTCGCTTTTTACTAATGGGTCTTTTTTACCAGAGGCTACCGGCCATAATGTTATTGCTGAATTAAAGGGCACCCAGTTTCCTAATGAATTTATTACTGTAGGTGGTCATTTGGATAGCTGGGATGTGAATGAAGGTGCCCATGATGATGGTGCAGGTATTGTACAAACAATGGAAGTAATGCGGGCTTTAAAAGCAATGAACTATACACCAAAAAGAACTTTACGATTTGTGCTTTTTGCTAACGAAGAAAATGGGGGCGCCGGTGGCGATGCTTATGCAGCGGCAGCGATTGCTAATAATGAAAAACACATTTTTGCATTGGAAAGTGATGCCGGTGGGTTTACACCACGGGGCTTTGGCTTTACCACTTCGCCAGAAAAATTGAGCAAAGTAATGGAATGGAAAAGTTTGTTTTTACCTTATGGTGTGTACGATTTCAGGCAGGGCGGAGGAGGATCAGATATTGGACCTTTAAACCGTAAACTGGGTACTTCGCTGGCAGGTTTATCTCCCGATGGTCAGCGATATTTTGATGTACATCATGCCCGTAGCGATGTTTTTGAAAATGTAAACAAAAGGGAGCTTCATTTGGGGGCAGTTAATATGGCCGCACTTATTTATCTTGTTGATAAATACGGTTTATAAGGCTGGCTTAATTCTTTTAATCACTTCAATTAAATCCCTATATGCGCAAAGCTGTTACTATCATTGTGGTTCTCCTGGTTATTGCCTTTCTGGGTTTCTTTTACTGGCGTTATTACTTTGTATTTGCTGAGGGTACCAAAGCCGGTGTTTTGAATACGATTCAAAAGAAAGGTTTTATGTTTAAGACCTATGAAGGAAAAATTATTATGAGTGGTTTTGGTGCTAACAACCCGGCACCTGGCACTACCATCCAAAGTAATTATTTTGATTTTAGTGTATCTAATGAAAGCATAGGTAAAAAGCTGATGGAGAATAGTGGTAAAAATATGGAACTCCATTACAACCGCTACCTGGGTACCCTGCCCTGGCGTGGAAATGAGTCATATGTAGTTGATAGCATTTACCAAATAGAAGGCATGAAGCCTGATACGGGATTACCTTTTAAATAACTATGTATTTTAAAAGTTTTTACAAAGCTTGTATTAAAAATATGCAGAGCCTTTTATGGTAGTCGGGCATATTAGTCTTCCACTGTGTTATTGATTTTGTCTTTATAATTTCTGCTGGTGCAGTTATATCCGTGGCTATACAAAACAATGTTGAACTTTTGCAGCTCTGCAAAATTTCCTGTATTAATTGGTTATTTCTAAAAGGAGTTTCGAT
>JAJAYD010000119.1 GCA_026786345.1 Chitinophagaceae bacterium | reverse complement strand
TTGGTAGATGCCGGTTTGTGTTGAAATTTAAATGCTAAATGTTGAAGAAGAACGATAAGGGATAGTTAATGCCGTTTTGCTTAATCTTTCTGCGTTTTACTTTTTACTTGTTCCTTCGTTCCTTTGTGGTTCAAAAAGAAAGATGTTACATGACAGTTGACGGTTGACAGAAAAATTCTTCGCGTTCCTTTGTGCCTTAGTGTCTTGGCGGCTAAAAAAGAAGAGATGACAGTTGACAGATGTTGATTAGTATTTAGGAGATAGTAGTAAGTAGTTAGAAAAAAAACCTACAGATTCTTGATTCTCCGTGCACCTCCGTGTCGTATTGCCGCTTTGGTTCAAAAAAAATTTGGTGATTGCCATACTCGTTCTCCGTTTTAGGTTTTGACTTTTGACTTTTGACTTTTGACTTCTTCCTCCATGCCGGTGTGGTTCATAAAAAAAAGGTGTTAGTTGACAGATGACCATTGACAGAAAATAAAGTCTCCGTTTACCTCCGTGCCATTGTGCCGCAGTAGTCCAAAGACTAGTTAAAACACTATGCTTTTCAAAAACTGCTGTTTATAATAATTTTAAGGTCCTGTCAATGGAATAAATTTTCCTTTGTGTCGGAGTGGTATTTGTAAAGATGAAGTGAGCCAAAGGCAATTTTGAGACTTTACCCTATATTTGCGCCTTGAAAGAAGCTCTCTTTTTGGGAAACACTATTTCTTATCCGTATCTAAACGAAAATAAGCGAGCCTTAACAGCAATATGATCCTATCGCTTATATAATTGAATATGCCAGGCAACAGAATTAAGATCTGCTGCCTTTTTTATTAATATAGCCTTACTTAAACCTCGCATGGGAGTGAGAGCGGCGAAGCCGTGGAGGAATAGCCGGTAGCCGGTAGTTCATAGCATATAGTCCAGAGCCGTCAAGAAAAGAGAGTTATAAGTTCTAAGTATTAAGTTCTAAGTTAAAAACATTCGTGCATTCGTGGCAAAGGGAGTAATAGCCAGAAGCCGGTAGTCGTTAGCCTGTAGTCCAAAGAAGTCAAGCTGAATTTATTTCAGCTTCCCCTGGAAAAAAGAGAAGTTAAAAGAAACCTTAGTGCCTCTTAGCGCTTTGGTGTCTTTGTGGCCACAAAAAAAACTACTGACCATTGACTACTGACTACTGACCATTGTTTCTCCGTGCCGTTGTGCCGTTGTGGTTCAGGAAGAAAGTGAATAGTGAATAATGAAAAGTGAATAATAAAAGAAAACTTCGTGCCTCTTAGCGCCTTCGCGGCCTCTTCACGTATTAACATGATATCAAATTTGCATCTCACATCCGACGAAAAAAGGGCTGTTGCCGAAATAACAGAAAGGGTTATGCTTCTCGCAGGAAAAAATTTGCAAGGCATGTACCTTTTTGGATCAAAAGCAAGGGGTGATGATGATGAAGAGTCTGATGTAGATATCGCGATTATTGTAAGCGAGCTTAACAGGCAAACAAAGCGCAGCCTCATTAATATTGTGGTTGAGGCAGAAACGAAATATATAGTTGTTATTTCCGCGCTTGTAATTGATGAAGAAGATTTTAATTTACTTCTTAAAAGAGAAAGAAGGATCGCCCTGGACATTAAAAAGGAAGGCATAGACCTGGTAGAATATAATCTAAAATGTAAATTGAAGGAAGCAATGTTGCAAAATGCATCTCACTAATGACAGAGAAAAATAAAGCCATAAACATGATGCAGGAGCTTGAGAAAGGAAAAGACTGTCTCAAATCTGCTGATCTTTTAGCAGTTAACGGACAACTGGCAGATGCAGTTTCGAGGTTATATTACTACGTTTACCATTACATGAGAGCATTATTGCTTTCTAAAAGTTTAGAGCCAAAAACACACGAAGGGATTTTAAGAGTTTTAGGCATGCATTTTATAAAACCTCAAATATTACCAACTACCGTAGCCCATGCTTTTGCCAGGTTAATGAAATACAGGGAGGAGGCAGATTACAGCCCTCTGTATTTTGTTACAGAAGATGATTACAGCGAGTTTAAAAAAGACGCTGTGTTTTTAAGCACAACAATAGAAGCCTACTTAAAGGACAACGGTTATATTTAAGAAGGAAGGTTAATCGGTGGTGGTCGCCATGAATAAAGTTGTTAGTTGTTAATAGAAACCTTCGTGCCTCTTAGTGACTCGGCGTCTTAGGGGCAAATGAAGAATAGCCGGTAGTTGTTAGCACATAGTCCAAAGCCGTCAAGCTAAGGAAAAGTTGTTAGAAAATTGCGTTGTGTTTCTCCGTGCCGTTGTGCCGTTGTGGTTCAAAAAACAAGATGACAAACCTTGGCGTCCCTTACCGCCTTCGTGTCTTAGCGGCTCAAGAAAGAAAAATAAAATAATGAAATCCAGGATATTCCTTCTTTGTTCATCCCTCTTATTTTGCATGGCTTTTCTTGCCTGCAACAGCACCAAAAACCTGCAACAACTCGTCTACCTGCAAGACAGTACAACTGCTGATAACCTCATTGTTCAAAACATTGAACCAACTATACAACCCGGCGACCGCTTAAGCATTACTGTAAGCGCCTTTAACCCCGCTTCTGCTGCACCTTATAATATTGGTGGCGGTTTACAGGGCATAGATGCCACCACAGGTTCAGCTACGTCTATGGCTACCGTAAACCCCGGTTACCTGGTAAAGCCAGACGGCAGCATACAGTTTCCACAATTTGGCAGGCTCGAAATAGCCGGCAAAACATTGCAACAATTAAATACTACGTTAACCGGCATGTTACAAAAATTTGTAACAGATCCTATCGTGACCATCAACTTTTTAAATTATAAGGTAACCGTTTTGGGTGAGGTAAACCGCCCCGGCCCCATACCTGCACCCGATGGTAATTTAACTATTATTGAAGCTGTAGGTATAGCCGGCGACCTGACTATTTTTGGAAAAAGAGACAATATATTAGTTATCAGGGAACAGAATGGCAAACGCGAGTTTGGCCGTGTAAACCTGCTTTCCAAAAATATATTCAATTCGCCTTATTACAAACTGCAGCAAAACGATGTAGTGTATGTGGAAATGACTAAAGCCAAAGCAGCGGATAGTGATCAATCCACAACACGCAATATCACATTGGCAACATCTATCATTACTGTTATTAGTACACTAACGCTTGTCATCATAAATTTAACCCGGTAGCCCAAAGAAAGAATGAGTGAGCAAAACCTGTTGAAAAAGTCCGAGAACGATAACCTGAAGCCGGGACCAATGGAACTTGTATACAAATACCTGATATACCTGCCATTATTTATCATTATGCTCATTGCATCTGTATCAATTGCCTGGTTGTACCTGCGATACAAAATTCCACAATACAGCAGTAGCTTATCACTCTTAATAAAAGACGACAGCAAAGGCGGCGGTACCAGCGACGCAGTATTGGAAGGCTTGGGAGTTGGCAAAAAAAGAGCCAACCTGGCCAATGAAACCGAAATTTTACGCACCGCTACTCTTATGAAAGGCGTGGTTGACAGTTTGCACCTGAACCTCCAATTTTTTACGGGCGGAAATGTGAAGAAAAGTGAGATGTATGGCTACCGTCCTTTCAGCTTTAATACATACAATCTTACCGACTCATCCCCTGGCTTTTCGTACACCATAAGGTTCAACAAAAATCAATTTAAAATTGAAGGAACAAAAGACCGCTGGTATAACAG
>JAJAYD010000118.1 GCA_026786345.1 Chitinophagaceae bacterium | reverse complement strand
TCGCCTGACCGCCAACGGGTTACCATTAAGGTGCGACAATTTAGGAAGCACCCAACAAAAAAGCATCCTGCTATTAACAGAATGCTTTACCAATTATTCTATAAATCTATAAAACCTGTTCCTTTATTTCGTCCATATTTATGCCGCTGTGGCTTTCGTCGTACACACATTCACCGTTTTTTATAACCAGAATT
The DNA here is from genome assembly GCA_026786345.1 of Chitinophagaceae bacterium. GTDB lineage: Bacteria > Bacteroidota > Bacteroidia > Chitinophagales > Chitinophagaceae > Segetibacter. The sequence goes on along the minus strand of JAJAYD010000118.1, from coordinate 12,785 downwards.
TGTGGGCTTTCGTGGTACACTTTAAAATCTTCTTCAATTTTTAAAGAGATGCTCCTGTTGGCAATCAGGTCCAGGTAATAAAAGTCGGCCTCCTCGGGAAACTCTTTACGTTCAAGCCTGTTTTTAGCCATTGAACTTACACTGCACCTGGTACTGTGCTTAAAAATTACCTGTGGTTTGTCGTTTGACTTTTGCTTAATTTCTTCCAGCTGTTGCAGGCTATTTAATTTAATCCAATTCATAATTGATTACAATAAATAATAAAAATAACAGACTGCAATTTTAAAGCCTGCCTTGTAAAATGCACCATTAAAATTTATGCACGAAAGTATTTGGGATTGTGCGACGGGCAGGCTCCTTTGCGTGATGAAGCACAGGATGAAATGAAACCGACAAAAAATACTACCAGGATAATTGCAATGAATGTCTTTCTCATAGTGTGGGTCAATTGACTAATAAACGATTACTTTGCACCGATTATTTCAAAGATAATAATTTTAATGAGAGTTCATTTCATATCCATTGGTGGCAGTGTAATGCACCAACTGGCTATCGCACTAAAAAAGAAGGGGTACCAGGTAAGCGGTTCTGATGACGAAATCTTTGAACCAAGTTGCACAAATCTCCAACAAAACGATTTATTACCTACAACAATGGGCTGGCATCCCGAAGTAATAACTTCTGATATTGAAGCAGTTATATTGGGAATGCATGCAAAGGCCGACAATCCCGAGATTTCCAAAGCCAAAGAATTGTCGTTGCCTATTTACAGTTTCCCCGGGTATATTTTTGAAGAAAGCAAGCAAAAAATAAGGGTAATTGTTGGGGGCAGCCATGGCAAAACCACCACCACCGCCATGATTATGCATGTGTTAAAATATGCTCAAAAAAATTTCGATTACCTGGTGGGTGCCCGCATCAATGGCTTTGAGCAATCAGTAAATATTACCGATGCCCCGGTAATTGTTTGCGAAGGAGATGAATACCCGGCCAGTACTATTGAAAGAAGACCCAAGTTTCATTTCCTCTTTCCGCACATTGCCATCATTACCGGTATAGCATGGGACCACATCAATATTTTTCCAACATTTGAGAATTACCTGGAGCAGTTTAAAATCTTTATAGAAAAGATTGAAAGCGGCGGCTTACTTATATACAATCAAACAGATACTGTGCTTGCGGAATTGGTTGAAAGTTGTGATAGGAAGGATATATGTTACCAAGCTTATAAAGTTCCGGAGTTTATTATAAGCAATGGCCGTACCTCGGTTACCATTGCAGGTGTTTCGGGAGCTTTGAACGTGTTTGGAAACCACAACCTGCTAAACATGCAGGCGGCTTACTATGCCTGCAACCAATTAGGTATTAATGCGGAAACTTTCTTAAAAGGTATCGGCACTTTTGAAGGCGCTTCCCGTAGAATGGAACTATTGGCAAGTAACAGTACTACCAGTATTTACCGCGATTTTGCCCACGCCCCCAGTAAGGTAAAAGCTACCATAGAAGCCGCAAAACAGCAATTTGCTAACAGGCAATTATTGGCTGTTTTAGAGTTGCATACGTTCAGCAGTTTAAACGAAGTTTTTATGCAGCAATACAATGGTGCCATGGAACTGGCAGACAAAGCGGTAGTGTTTTATTCGAACCATGCGCTGGAATTAAAACGTATGCCTCCCTTGCCGGAGGCATCGGTGCAAAAGGGATTTAATAAAACGGGACTGGAAGTAATTACCCAAAAAGAGGCATTACAGGAATGGTTGAATAAACAAGATTTAAAAAACGCCAACTTACTGTTTATGAGTAGTGGCAATTATGACGGATTGGATATTGCTACATTTGCGAAAGAAAATGTTTAAAATCCAGAGCGAATATTTATCACCTAAAGAACTTAATAAAGAGTACACTTTTATAACCCCCACATAGCCAACAGGTCTTCAAAAATGAAATTAAAATTATCAAAGCCCATTGCGTTCATAGATCTTGAAACAACAGGTACCAATCTTGCAACCGATCGTATTGTTGAGATAGCCATTGTAAGGGTTTCGCCCGATGGAGTAAGCACCGTAAAAAGAAAGCTCATCAACCCATTGATGCCTATACCAAAAGGCGCCAGCGATATACATGGCATTACCAACGAAATGGTAAAGGATGCTCCTACATTTAAGCAGGTCGCTAACGAGGTAAAGCAGTTTATCGAAAACAGCGACCTGGCCGGTTATAACAGCAATCGTTTTGATATACCCATGCTGGTTGAAGAGTTTTTGCGGGCAGGCATGGATTTTAGTGTTGATGGAAGAAAGTTGCTCGATGTACAACGCGTATTTCATTTGATGGAGCAACGCACGTTAAGTGCAGCCTATAAATTTTATTGCAGCAAAATACTGGAAGGCGCTCATGGTGCCGAAGCAGATGCTTCAGCCACTTTTGAAATTCTGTGTGCACAGGTGGAACGCTATCCAGAAATAGGGTTAACCGTTGAGGAAATCTGTAAATTTTGTGGCGAAGATGATGTAGTAGACTTTGCCCGCCGCTTTATAAAAGTGGATTCTATTGAAGTATTCAACTTTGGAAAACATAAAGGAAGGCCTGTTGAAGATGTGCTTAAATCGGAGCCTCAATACTACGACTGGATGATGAAGGGAGACTTCCCTATGCATACCAAACAAAAACTCACTGAAATCTTAAACCGGTCGCTGTTAAAAAAAGTCTAAGTGCACTTTACCCGTCTCATTCCTTTGAGGAGTACAAACTAAAATTGTATTTTCGGTACATCTACCAATTCACTCCTGACGTATTTGGAAAAAATAGTTATTATACCTACTTACAATGAAAAAGACAACATTGCAAACATTTTGCAGGCAATCTTTTCGTTGCAACAACAGTTTCACGTGTTGGTAATCGACGATGGCTCACCCGACGGAACAGCAGCCATTGTAAAAAATCTGGTGGAGTTTCACCCCGGCGTTTTGTTTTTGGAAGAGCGCATTGGTAAGCTTGGTTTGGGTACAGCTTATATACATGGTTTTAAGTGGAGCATTGATCGGGGCTATGATTACATTTTTGAAATGGATGCAGATTTTTCTCACAACCCCAAAGATTTACAACTTTTATACCTCACCTGTACAAACGGAGCTGATGTAGCCATCGGCAGCAGGTATGTAGCAGGTGGCAAGGTTGAAAACTGGCCATGGGATCGCAAATTTTATTCAAAAGGCGGCGCCATCTATACCCGCCTTATTACCTGGATGCCCATCATGGATCCTACCGCTGGATTTGTTTGTTATAAACGGGAAGTGCTGCAGACCATCAACTTTAAAGAGATAAAATTTGTGGGTTATGCCTTTCAGATAGAGATGAAATTTGCCGCCTGGAAATTGGGCTTTAAAATACAGGAAGTTCCAATCACTTTTATAGATCGTCAGTTAGGTACCTCAAAAATGAACAAAGGCATTTTAAAAGAAGGGGTACTGGGTGTTATAAAAATTCAATGGCAAAGCCTCTTTAAAAATTATCGCAACCGCCTAAAATCTTCAGACGCCGTCACGGTTTAATTCTTTATTCAATATTTATGAAATCAAGATTTGCTATTCTTTGCATTCTAGTTGGTTTTTTGTTTACCTCGTGTTTCGAAATTGAAGAAAAAACAACATTGACTTCTTCAGATGGTGGCAATTTTTCGCTTACCATCGATATGAGCAAACTGCTTGCCCAGCTAAAAGTTTTTGGAGGGGCTGAGCAGTTCAACAGTTTGCAAACAAAGGATACAACCATTTCTTTTAGAAATATCATGAGCAGTGATACCCTCTTTTCTGCACCTGAAAGGGAATTGCTTGCCGATGGTTCTATGCAGCTAAATATGAATGCCGACAAGGATCAAATGAAGGCTGTTTTTTCTGCGCCATTTAAATCGCTCAGCCAGGTAGCTGACTTACGCAAAGCATTTTTTAAGTTGATTTCCCAGTCGGGCAAAAATGCTATACCCAATATGCCGGAAAGTGCTTCCATTGCTAACAGCCTTGGTATGATAGATCTTAACTCGCTTGGCTTTACCTATAAAGCTGGCAATGGTTCTATCAGCAACCTACTTACGGATAGCGTAAATATTCAATCGCTTCTTGAGAAAGATTCATTGTTGCAGCAGGTTAAAATGATTGGTCCCATGTTAAATATTCCGTCAACTTATAAGCAGGTCTTCACCTTTACAAAGCCTGTAACAACATACTCCGCTGCTAATGGCACCTTAAGCACCGATAAGAAATCTATCATCATCAAGAACGATTTTCAGGAGTTGTTCGATAACCCCAGAGCCTTCGAATATTCCATCAGCTATTAGGTTTATACGCGACGTAAAAATCAAAAGATCATTTTTAATATTCATTGCATAACTATTAATACCTGTTGCGGATTTACTGATTAGGGCCTTCCCTCCGGGCATTATCATTCATTTAGGTTGCCGTCATTCTGCCCGCCAGTCGGCGGAATAGCCTGGATAATGTTAGCCGAAGTGCAGGCGATGCTGAAATAAATTCAGCATGACGGCTCGTATTAAGTTAGTTCCCTCCTTCAAAAAAATTTCAAATTTACGCCAGAGGCGTAACCGCTCTGTAGAATTACCCATTAAAATTATATTCCTGCCCCGGTGGGGCAGCCCAATCTTTGGTGAGGTTGCTCCTTTGGAGTGTGTTCAATTTTTAGTGTGTGATGATTTATCGACATAAAGGCTTTTATAAAACAAAGCTCCTTATCCCAGGCACTATGCCAAACTTTAGTATGTAGTAATTACAATGCGTTCCTATCCATTTTCCCCAGGCTCCCACCTCGCACATAATGCATTACGTCAGTCATATTTTTGATTGATGTACATCACTATTAGCCGGTAACAGCACCCATTACTTTACCAGAAATTGAACAGCACTTTCAAAGCAAGGCGGCATTGAAAATATTTTTCAATCTTGTCGCCACTGTACTAAATTGTATCTTTTACAAGATTATCTGCAAAATAAAAACGAAAGCGCATGAAAAAATTTCTGGGTGTTTTTGACGGTTACAAAATGTCGAAAAGCACTTTACAATATTCCATCCAGTTAGCCAGGCAAGCCAATGCCCACCTGGTAGGTGTTTTTTTAGACGAGTTTATTTACACGAGTTATAATGTGTACAATATTTTAAAGAATGCTGATGACCCCTTTAATGAAATAAAGAAATTAGACCAGCAAGATTCATTAAAACGCGACACAGCTGTAAACATTTTTCAAAAGGCATGCGAGCAAGCAAAGATCAATTTTTCGATACACAGGGATAAGAGTATTGCATTACAGGAGTTGAAGCACGAAAGTATGTTTGCAGACCTGATCATCATTAACGAAAACGAATCGTTTAGTAAAAAAAAGGAGCCTTTACCCAGCACCTTTATGAAGGATCTGTTGGGCGATGTGCAGTGCCCCGTGATGTTGGTGCCACAGGCATTTAAACCTATCGACTCAGTATCGTTGTTATACGACGGTGCACCTTCATCACTGCACGCCATAAAAATGTTTAGCTATCTTTTTAATAATTTATTGGACCTGCCGGTAGAAGTGTATACCGTAAAGAAAGACCGGGCACAAGGCACGCACCTGCCCGACAATAAGTTGATGAAGGAATTTATCAAACGACATTTTCCGCAGGCCAAATACACCATAGTTACAGGCGAACCTGAAGAGCAAATTGTAGCCCATTTTAAGCACCGCAAAGAAAACGAACTGGTGGTTTTAGGCGCTTACAGAAGAAGCGAAATATCGCGTTGGTTTAAAATCAGCATGGCCGATATTTTAATGAGAGAAACTGAAACCCCTTTGTTTATTGCCCATGATTAGCTGGTGTTTTTTCAATGCTTTTTTCATTTCATTGCTTTGCCCTTACCCTGTGGATACTTTTGACGATTTACGACCATTTCAGCACATAAAATATTATAACTAATGAATTGGTATCATGCAAGCATACAAGATGCATTTAATAAATTAGGCAGTAATGAAGAGGGTCTTACCAATGAGGCCGCCGAAAAAAATTTACAGGCAAACGGAAAGAACGAATTGGTGGAAGGTTCTAAGCGGAGCATAGCTGCTATGTTGTTGTCCCAGTTTGCTGATGTAATGATCATCATCTTGTTGGCTGCAGCAGTAGTCAGCGGTTTTATTGGCGACCTTACTGATACCATAGTTATCCTGGTTATAGTTTTATTAAATGCAGTGATTGGTTTTGTGCAGGAGTACCGTGCTGAGAAAGCGATGCAGGCCTTAAAAAGTATGGCTGTAACTCAAGCCAAAGTTTTACGAAACAAACAAATTACCGACATGCCTGCCCCTTTGCTGGTAACAGGCGATATAGTTTTACTGGAAGCCGGTAATGCAGTGCCTGCAGATTTACGCATAATAGAATCAGTCAATCTTAAGATTGATGAGTCAGCACTTACAGGAGAATCCTTTGCTGTAGACAAAATTCATGAGGTTATTGAAGAAGATAAGCTGCCGCTGGGCGATCAAAAGAATATGGCTTTCAAAGGTACCCATGTAACCTATGGCAGAGGCAAGGGCCTTGTGGTAGCAACAGGTATGCAAACACAACTGGGGCACATTGCCAGCCTGCTGCAACAAAAAGAAGGGCTTACACCACTGCAGGTGCGAATGTCATCTTTTGGAAAGAAACTTTCTATAATGGTATTGTTGCTATGTGTGTTGTTTTTTGTAGCCGGATGGTTGCGGGGTGAGAATATTGTAAAAATGATTTTAACCAGCATTTCGCTTGCCGTTGCTGCTATACCCGAAGCCTTACCTGCCGTAATAACTATATCGCTGGCTTTGGCTGCAAAGCGAATGATAAAATTCAACTGCCTGATAAGAAAGCTGCCTGCAGTTGAAACGCTTGGTTCTGTTACGTACATATGCACCGATAAAACCGGAACGCTTACCAAGAATAAAATGAACGTAGAGCAGGTATTTGTTGATGGAGCTATAATGGATAGAAAGGAATTGTCGTCAAAGAAAGATCAACCAAACCTGTCTTTACTGCTGCATGCATTTGTGCTGAATAATGACTCAACTGTTGACAATGAACAAAAATTAAAGGGCGATGCTACCGAAACTGCCTTGCTTGAGGTAGGGATTGAAAATGGTTTACAAAGTAATGCATGGCCACGAGTAAACGAGATAGCTTTTGATGCTGGCAGAAAGCTGATGACCACTTTTCATACAACAGAAAAGGGTGTTATTTCTTTTACAAAAGGAGCTCCTGATGTTTTATTAAAGCAATGCAAAAATGTAGATAGTAAAGGGGTGTTGGCTGCTATTGAAACGATGGCTGCAAAGGGGCAGCGGGTATTGGGTTTTGCCTACAGGAAGTGGGATGAGTTGCCTGCAACTCCGGATGTAAATATCCATGAGAATGACCTTGAGTTTTTAGGGTTATGCGGAATGATAGATCCGCCGAGGGAAGAGGTTTTTGCTGCCATTGAAGAATGTAAAAGCGCAGGCATTGTACCGGTGATGATTACAGGAGATCATCCGTTGACTGCAAGGAATATTGCAGAAAGAGTGGGTATTGTTAAAAGCGAAGGGGACCTGGTAATGTCGGGTTTGGAATTAGCTGAGCTGGATGAAAATTTGTTTTACGATAAGGTGGAACGGATAAAAGTATATGCCCGCGTGTCGCCTGAACAAAAACTGCAAATAGTAAAAATGTTGCAGAAACGTGGGCATTATGTTGCTATGACTGGTGATGGCGTAAACGATGCACCCAGCCTGCGGAGTGCCAATATTGGTATTGCTATGGGCATAACAGGAACAGATGTTTCTAAAGAGGCAGCACACATGATATTGCTGGACGATAACTTTTCTACCATCGTTAAAGCAGTAAGAGAAGGGCGGCGTATTTACGATAATATTTTAAAGTTTATTAAGTACCTGATGACCACCAATTCGGGTGAACTGTGGACGTTGTTGTTAGGCCCTTTAATGGGTTTACCCATTGCTTTGCTGCCCATTCATATTTTGTGGATCAACCTGGTATCGGATGGATTACCTGCTATTTCACTATCGTTTGAAAAGGAAGAAAACAACATTATGCAACGAAAACCAAGGCCTGCACAGGAAAGTATTTTTGACAATGGACGTGGACTTGATATGATTTGGGTGGGCTTGTTAATGGCGGGGGTTGCACTATCGGCCCAGGCTTATGCCATGCACATGGGCATGCATTGGCAAACTATTGTATTTAATGTTTTATGTCTTAGCCAGATGGGCAATGTGCTGGCTATACGCTCGGAGACCAGGTCGTTGTTTAGTGTTGGAATATTCTCTAATAAAATATTGATTGTTGCAGTGGCACTGGCTTTTGTAATGCAGATATTGGTTACGTATGTTCCTGCATTGCATGCAATATTTAAAACTTCAAGTCTTACATTGGCAGAATTTGCTTTGGTTGCAGTGGCTTCTTCCGTTATATTTTTTGCGGTGGAAATAAAAAAATATGTGGTCAACCGCAGGCAGGCAAACCTTGCACTAACTTGATGCCATTGCTACCAACTGTACAAGTGAGTTCCGATAAATCGGAATTTAAATAACACAACCACAGCCGGGATAAGTTGGAAAGCTGGCCAACAAAAAAAGAATTGTAAAAGGTAGACATGGTACTGTAGCTGAGCTTATTTGTGTTCACCAAAAACTTCCCTCAACACATCCGAAATCTCTCCCAGCGTGCAAAATTTCTCAACGGCTTCAATTACAAAGGGCATCAAATTTCTACCATCCATTGCAGCAGTTTTTATTTTGGAAAGGCATTGAGCTACCGTGTTGCTGTTGCGGGCTGCCTTCAGTTTATTTAATTTTTCCGACTGTACCAGCCTGATGGTATCATCTATTTTAAATGGCGGAATGGTGTTTTTTTCATCAACCGTAAACTTGTTTACCCCTACAATTATTTTATCGCCACTTTCAACTTTTCTTTGATGCTCATAGGCGCTCCGGGCAATTTCGTCTTGCATAAAACCCTTTTCAATTGCGCTTACGCTGCCACCCATTGCATCAATTTTAGCAACCAGTTCCCAGGCTTTTTGTTCTACTTCGCTTGTAAGTGCCTCAACAAAATAAGAGCCTCCCAACGGATCAGCCGTGTCGGCCACCCCACTTTCGAAACCTACTATTTGTTGGGTGCGTAAGGCAATACGGGCAGCCTCTTCGGTGGGCAGGCTTAGTGCCTCGTCGTAGCCATTGGTGTGTAAACTTTGCGTGCCACCCATTACAGCAGCAAGGGTTTGTATGGTTACCCTGCTAATGTTATTCATGGGTTGCTGGGCTGTTAACGTACTGCCACCGGTTTGTGTATGAAAGCGAAGCATCATGGCTTTCTCATCCGTTGCACCCAGCTCCTTCATCATGTGTGCCCACATGCGCCGTGCAGCCCTGAACTTGGCTACTTCTTCAAACAAATTATTATGGGCATTAAAAAAGAAGGAGAGGCGTTTTCCAAACACATTTATATTCATACCCTTTGCCAATGCAGCTTGTACGTAAGCCTTTCCATTGCTGAGGGTAAAGGCTATTTCCTGTACTGCCGTGCTACCGGCTTCGCGAATGTGGTAACCGGATATAGAGATGGTGTTCCATTTGGGAAGCTCTTTTGCACACCATTCAAATATGTCGGTAATAATGCGCATGCTGGGCTTAGGCGGGTAGATGTAGGTGCCACGTGCAGCATATTCTTTCAATATATCGTTTTGAATGGTACCTGTAATTAATGAAAGATCGGCTCCCTGTTTTTTAGCAAGCGCCACATAAAAAGCAAGGAGTATAAAACCAGTTGCATTGATAGTCATGGAGGTGCTTACCTGTTGCAATGGAATGCCTTTGAACAATGCTTCCATGTCGTCAATACTGTCTATAGCCACTCCTACTTTACCTACCTCGCCTTCTGCCAGGGCATGATCGCTATCGTAACCAATTTGGGTAGGAAGATCGAAGGCTACACTCAGGCCATTCACTCCCTGCGACAGCAGGTAATGGTATCTTTTATTACTTTCTTCAGCAGTTGAAAAACCGGCGTATTGCCGCATGGTCCACAAACGTCCCCGGTACATATCGGGCTGAATGCCTCTTGTAAAAGGAAAGGTGCCGGGGGCCTCCTCCAACCCTTCCAAAGGTGCCTCTCCAAGTCCCTCCTGGGGAGGGGCTTTTAAAACGTCTATGGAGGTGTAACACTCCTTTATTTCAATGCCGCTGTCGGTGGTGATTGTTTTGTTCATAGAGCTTGCTTGAGTCCTTCGTTAATAGTCCATTGACCATAGAAAACCAAAATGAGTCTGTTTTAATTGGTTTAATAGTTTAGGACAATCATTTTAAGTTATCCCTAAACTTTGTTATCATTCTACACAAGTGCTCATACTGTTCATATAGTTTTAAATATCTTTCCTCAGTAATGTATTCTCTCTTTTTTGCCAGCATAAGGCAGGCTACTACTTCAATTGCAGACCTTAATGCGATAGTAAGAAATCTGGCAAACTCAGCATTTTACAAGCCCGTACTACCTTCCGCAATATTTAAAACAACTGAGTCTCCGGCTCTTTTAATTTGAAAAACTAAACTAAACATTTCAATTTTTGGAAAGGTGAGGGAAATAAGATGTATCTCATTTGTAAGATCAAAAGCTTTTTGCCATATCTGTAAACTTTCAAATTAAAAGCCATAACGTTTGTTTTAAAGGGATGCTCTAAAATTATGGACAATGGACTATATGCTTAAGTCCATCGTTTATAGTTCATCGACCATAGAAAGCTAATTGCAGTCTGGTTTAATTGGAGCTACAGTCATGTATTTATGGTCTATGGACAATGAGATAAGTCCATTGTGTATAGTCCATCGACCATAGAAAGCCAATTGCAGTTGGTTTAATTGGAGCTGTAGTCATGCCTCTATGGACAATGGACAATCGACTGTATTTATGGACAATGGACAATTGACCAAAGGTCTTTTATAACAACTTCTTCGCCTCATAACTCAACACTTCGCTCACTACTTCGTGCAACTGTCCTTTTTTGTCGGTCATTAAATATTCCAAAAGCAGCTTGTTAAGATCTAAACCGGTAGCATTGGGAGGAAGTGCATTAGCGAGTTGGTTTACGACAAGCATATTTTGTTCCTTTAAATTTTTAACCGCGTTCCACCCATCTGCTGACACATATATCTGTTGGGTAATGTTGTGATCAAATTCTTCTTTTATATTTCGGGTAAGCAACAGTTGCATGTCTTTAGCGCTGATGCCCGGTTGGTTAACCCGGCTGATGAGGTTCGGTAGTGCAATGCGGTCAACTAATAGGGTCAGTCTTTCGTAAGCCTGTAAACGCAGTTGCGTATTGGATGAATCGCCGGTTACATTTTTTTCATTTTTTGCTCCTTCGCGTTGCTGGTAAAATAAATAAGCAAGAAAACCTGCAAACATCATCACAATAATCACACATAACCAAAGGGTGGTACTATCCATAAGGGGATTAAAATTTTGGCAAAAATAAGGCGTTGGAGGGGCTGGGAGTGTTAAGAAGTAAAAGCGTGAAAGGTGAAACGTGAAAAGTCAAACGGCAGAAGTAGCGAATCGAAATTCAAAAGTAACAAGCGTAAAAGGTGAAAACTAAAAAGTTAACGTCAGAAGTGGAAATTCAAAATTCAAAAGTAAAAGCGTTTTGAAAGGAGAATGCTTTAAACATAGAAGGCGAATAGGATGTTTTCCTTTTTACTTTTTTGATTGGAGATAGGAGCATACATCAAAAAATGGAAGGATAAAATCATGTCTTACCTTTTTATACTTTTTAATTTATACTTTTTCCTTTCACCGTTTGACGTTTGACTTTTCACGTTTGACGTTTCACCTTTCACGCTTCCACGTTTCACCTTTCACGTTTTAACTTAATTGAGCCAAGCTTTTCCCTCATTCGCAAACCTGCGGGCGGGCTGTAAAATGGTTTGTCTGTATTTTTGTGAAAAAAGAGAAAGCAATGGAAATAGCAATCAATACGCCTGTTACCCTCACCGAAGGTGCCATTAGTGAATTGAACCGGCTGATGAATGAAACCGGTTTTGACCAAACCCAATATTTACGCGTAGGAGTGAAGGGCGGAGGTTGCAGTGGTATGACCTATTTGCTTGGCTTTGATGCAAAAGAGGTGGGTGATGACGAATTTGAAATTGACAGCATTCGTTGTATTATGACGAAGGCGCACGAAATATATTTAATGGGTATGGAGATCGATTTTCAAGGTGGACTAAATACCCGTGGATTTACATTTACCAATCCAAATGCAAGCAAAACCTGCGGTTGCGGAACCAGCTTTGCAGTCTAAAGTCACTTAAGTAGTTAAATAAAAAGAGCAGCCCGGGCTGCTCTTTTTATTTAACCTGATATAGTACATTTTCTACTAAATCAATCTGGCAAACGGTTGTAACCCATTACTGCTTTTGATGCTCAGCCATGTAATGTTTCTTTAAAAAATCCTCACCATATTCATTGCCCTTCTCCCGCCTTATAGCATGTATATGGTTGGCAACACGCCCTGGTCCGCCGTTATTATCAAATTCAATAAGAAAGGTTGGCCCGTTTAAATTGTAGTAATGCGCCTCCTTTTCTTTGTAGGCGCCTATCCATCCAAAGTATACATTGTCAATGCCCGCCTTTACTATTTTATCGTACTCCAGCACTGCTTTTTCGTAGCTAAGGTTGAAGACAAACTCCCGGATCATTTGTTTTACTATTTCAAGTTGTTGGGC
>JAJAYD010000117.1 GCA_026786345.1 Chitinophagaceae bacterium | reverse complement strand
GGTCTTTCCAGGTTGGTACATGCACCAACATAATATTTGTTGAGATTGGGCGAATAGATGTTATAAGTATAGGGCATAAAAAAAGCCACCGTTTAAAGTAGCTGTTTATTTGTGATCCCGCTGGGACTCGAACCCAGGGCCCATACATTAAAAGTGTATTGCTCTACCAACTGAGCTACGGAATCATCAATATTTTATCAAGAACTAAATTTCGAACCCAGGGCCCTCCCGATAAATCGGGATGCTCTACCAACTGAGCTACGGAATCATCAATATTTTATTAAGAACTAAATTTCGAACCCAGGGCCCTCCCGATAAATCGGGATGCTCTACCAACTGGGCTACGGAATCATCAATATTTTTTTAAGAACTAAATTTCGAACCCAGGGCCCTCCCGATAAATCGGGATGCTCTACGAACTGAGCTACGGAATCTTATTGATTTATTTTTATAAGAACTACCCCTTTTTGATTTGGGAGCGCAAAAATACAGGCTGAATGTATTGCAGCCAAATTTTTGAAAAACAATTTCATGATTTTCCCCACTTATTATTGAGACTCGAATGTGAGTCAAGTCTTTTACTTTTGCTCATCAAAATTTTGATATGGTAGATTTTACCAATAAAGTGGTAGCAATAACGGGGGGGACAGATGGGATTGGCAAGGCATTGGTAGATTTATTTTTACAACAAGGAGCCAGGGTAGCTACCTGTGGCCGTAACCACGATAAATTATATCAGTTGCAGCGCCTTTACATAAATATGCCTTTACATGTGGTCTCGGCCGATGTAAGCAAGGAAAGTGAATGCTATGCATTCATTAAATCGGTTATAGAAACATTTGGCACCGTTGATATTTTGATTAATAATGCCGGAGTATCAATGAGGGCCATGTTTAAAGACCTTGATCTTGCCACCATACGAACGCTGATGGATGTAAATTTTTGGGGATCGGTGTATTGTACAAAAATGGCGCTACCCGAAATAATAAAGAACAAGGGTACTGTTGTCGGCATCTCCTCCGTTGCCGGCTTCAGGGGTTTACCAGGTCGCACCGGTTACAGTGCAAGTAAATTTGCCTTACATGGTTTTTTGGAATCGCTGCGAACAGAAATTATGAATGAAGGGGTAAATGTTATGTGGGTATGCCCCGGTTTTACCAGTACCAATATAAGGAATGCTGCATTGAATAAAGATGCCAGGCCCCAGGGTGAAAGTCCCATGGATGAAGAAAAGATGATGACCCCCGAAGAATGCGCCCATCACATTACTAAAGCCATCAAAAATCGTGATAGAATGTTGGTGCTAACCACTACCGGCCGCAGCACGCTGTTCATGAGCAAATTTTTCCCTTCCTGGGCCGATAAGCTAATCCGGAAGTTTTATTTCAAGAATAATGAGCTGGTAAAATAAGCCGGTCATAACTAAATAAAAATGGTTTTGAGATAGAAAAGTTTGGAGCAATTATTGATTTCTCATAACGCTTTTTTTTATTGTTGAAACAAAATTTACCAGGATAATTTTAATAGCAAAAAACCAGTTATAGTTCGCAAGGGACAAGAAAGTGAATTTAATTTTTTGGTATCAAACTGTATATCTCAAATGAATCATTGTTGCTGCCTGCCCCGGCACACTTGCGGGGTCGCACTCTTTTACAGTTTTTTCTTTATTGAGCTATAAGTATATCTCACTAATATATCCCTTGCGAAGTATCACAGAAACATTTTTAAAATCAGCATTAAAAAATTATCATTGCTAATAAGTGCTTTGCAATTACAGCAGTCGAAAATTTGAGAAAAGAAAATGCCCATCATTACATTAACAACCGACTTTGGCTTACAGGATTACCTGGTGGCTGCCGTAAAAGGCCAGTTGTATAGTGCTATGCAAAACAGTACGATCGTTGATGTATCGCACCAACTCTCCTCTTTTAATTACCCACAGGCAGCCTATTTCTGCGACAGCGCATTCAGGCATTTTCCTGCGCAAACCATTCACATTGTATTGGTAAATATGTTTGATGATAAACCAACACAAATGCTGTTATCAAAATACAACAATCAATACATTGCCTGTGCCGATAATGGCCTGGTTACTATGATTAGCGATGGTGCACCGGTTGAAGTTGTCGGCCTGCCACTTCCGGCAGATACACAACCTACCACATTGGTTTGCACACAGGTTATTGCCAATGCCATTCAAAAAATATTTGAGGGTCAACAGCTTTCTTCAGTCGGTGTTCCCGGAGTAACCTTCAACGAAAAACTGCGATTGAAATACGTAAACAGTCCTACAACAATCGAAGGACAGATACTATACATTGATAATTTTGAGAACGTTATTGTTAATATAACCAGGGCCGATTTTGATCGTGAACGCAAAGGCCGCGACTTTAAAATAGTGTTTAAGCGGGATGAGGTGATTGACACTATCAGCGAAACGTATGCCTGCGTACCCCATGGCGAAAAAGTTGCGTTCTTCAACTCGGCAGGTTACCTCGAGGTTGCCATCAACAAAGGCAATGCTGCGGGGCTGTTTGGCCTCCAGGGTTTTTCAGACGCTATGCAAAAGCAAAGCATTTCCTTACAAAACAAATGGTTCTATCAAACCGTAAAAATATTTTTTGAATAATGCTGATACGTCTTGTAAAGATGAGTTTCAGAGATGAAGCGATACCCGCCTTTTTGCAATTGTTCAACGAGCGTAAACAACAAATAAGAGACTTCGACGGTTGTTTGCATGTGGAGCTTTGGCAGGAGCGCCTGCACGCTAACATCTTTTTTACCTATAGCCATTGGGTGGATGCAACCGCACTCGACCATTACCGCAACTCTCCCTTTTTTGCCGATACCTGGCAACAAACCAAACAATTGTTCAACGAACGTCCGGAGGCCTGGTCGGTTAACCGGGTTTCCATATCGGGGTAGCCATTATCTTTACAGCCAACCCTCGTTAGATGAAATATGTTTTATGGCCTTTTCAAATAATTTATTGTTTGTATGGCTTACTAACCTTTGTACTTATAATGTTATTGGTACTTCCCTTTGTGGTAGCCGGTTCTTTTTTGGGAGAAATAAAAGGGGGAAATTTTATTTATAAAGTCTGTAATGTGTGGGGCGATATCTGGTATGCATTGGTTGGTATGCGTGATAAAAATATTTATGAAGTACCTCACGATACAAGCGGTAAATATATTTTTGTTGCCAACCATATTTCGTACATGGATATACCGCCGGTGGTCATGAGCATAAAGCAACCGATAAGGGTTTTGGGTAAATACGAAATGGTACATTACCCGGTGTTTGGATACATTTATAAATGTGCGGTTATTTTGGTAGACAGAAGAGACACTGAAAGAAGGGCACAAAGTGTAAGGCACTTAAAAGATGTTCTTGCCAAACACATTTCCATACTCATCTTTCCCGAAGGAACTTTTAACACAACCGGCCAACCGTTGAAAGAGTTTTATGACGGGGCATTTAGAATTGCCATTGAAACGCAAACACCTCTGAAACCCTTACTGTTTATTGACAGTATTGACCGATTGCATTATAGTTCCATTTTTACTTTATCACCAGGACCTAACCGCGTTGTGTATTTGCAGGAGGTACCGGTGGAAGGCCTGACACTTAAAGATGTGCCAGTATTAAAACAAAACGTGTACAACATGATGGATACTGCTTTAAGAAAATACAGAACCTATTGATATGTTGGTATCACTAAGTGCTGTTTAAATTTAGTTTGTACCATTTAATTAAAGGTAGACGATGCCATATATTCAATAGATGAAAGGATTGCGCAACAGCGGATGCTATAAAAAACCGTAGTAAGTATCCAAATAAATCGTTTTAAACAGCCTCTAAAAGTTATACAGCTACGGATATTTAAAAACAAACACTTCCACTTTCATATATGAGCAATAAAACCGGACATACCATCTCATCAAATTCCCCGGTAGCGGAGGGAACGCTGAACTTTGAGCCCGGTATTGCAGACCTGTATGCTCAGGTAATTATTCCCCTGGCATTGCCTATAAATTACACCTGGTTTGTACCCGTAGCGTTTAGGCTGAATTTACATCGGGGCTCAAGGGTTGAAGTTGAGTTGAAAAATAAGCGATACTCGGGCATCATAAAAACGCTGCATAATAATAAGCCGCAGGGTTTTGTGCCAAAGCCCATCATTAATGTGCTGGATGCCGAGCCAATGGTGTATGAAACCCAGTTGGCTTTATGGGTATGGATGGCTGAATATTACATGTGCAGCGAAGGCGAAGTAATGCAGGCTGCCCTCCCCTCTCACTTAAAATTATCAAGCGAAAGCATACTAACCTTTAATGAAGAATATGGTGATGATTTTACGGACCTGGGCGACGAAGAATACCTGGTTGCAGAAGCGCTGTTATTAAAGAAGGAGTTGAAGTTAAGCGAAGTACAACAGGTGCTGGATGCTACACATGTTTACCCTGTAATAAAGAAGCTGGTAGAGAAAAAAGTGTGTATGGTTTGGGAAGCCCTTAACCAGAAGTACCAATCGAAAATGGAGGTGTATATAAGCCTTGTACCGGAGTTTCACAACGAAGAAAACCTGGCCAAACTATTAAATGAATGGTCAAAAAATAAGGCTCCCAAACAATTGGAGTTATTGCTGTCGTACCTGCATTTAATTAAAACCGAAGGCGTTGTTACGCAAACCTCTTTATTAAAAAAATCGGGTGCAACCAGCGCTCAACTAAAAGGGCTGGCCGATAAAAACATATTACGGTTAGAAAAGCGTTCCGTTGACCGTTTGCCGTCAATGCCGAAAGATGTGATGATAGATTTTGAATTATCTGAAGCCCAATTATTGGCAGCGGATGATGTATTGCAGGTGTTTACTGAAAAGGCTGTTTGCCTGTTAAAAGGTGTTACGGCCAGTGGTAAAACACAAATCTATATCAAGCTTATTGAGCAATATATAAAGAGCGGCAAGCAGGTTTTATACATGCTGCCAGAAATTGCTTTAACAGCTCAAATCGTTCGCAGGCTGCAGAAACATTTTGGAGGATACATAGCCATTTATCATTCAAAGTTTAATGCCAACGAACGGGTGGAGATTTGGAATAAAATAAAGAGCGGCGAAACTAAAGTGGTGTTAGGCGCAAGGTCTTCCCTGTTCTTACCATTTAAAGACCTGGGGCTAATTATTGCCGATGAAGAACATGACCCATCGTATAAGCAGCAGGAACCGGCACCGCGATATTATGCAAGAGATGCGGCCATTTACTATGCAGGCATTTGTAGTGCAAAGGTTTTATTGGGTAGTGCTACCCCATCGTTAGAAAGCTATTACAATGCCATGCAAGGAAAATACGGCCTGGTAAATCTTACCGAACGGTACGGCAACGTGCAGATGCCGTTGATAGAACTGGTAGATGTAAAACGGATTATTACCAAAGACAAATCCAAAGTCATCATCTCACCACAATTGCAGGATGCTATAACAGAATCGCTGGCAAAAGAAAAGCAGGTCATACTTTTTCAAAACAGGCGGGGTTACTCGCCCTACCAAATATGTGCTGTCTGCGGGTGGATACCAAAATGCGAAAATTGCGATGTCACACTTACCTATCATAAGGCAAAAAACAAATTACAATGTCATTATTGTAGTACCTCCTACCCTGTTGTACTTACCTGTGCAGCATGCGGCAGTCATAATTTTACCCAACGAAATTTTGGAACAGAACGTATTGAGGAAGCCATTACCGAAGCGTTTCCCAATGCCAAAGTGGCCCGTATGGATTATGACAGCGTTAAGGGCAAACACGACCATGATGCACTGATAAAATTATTTGAGCAAAAGCGAATCGACATTTTGGCGGGAACGCAAATGGTGGTTAAGGGCCTTGATTTTGAGCATGTAGACCTTGTAGGAATTGTTGATGCAGATGGCATTCTAAACTTTACAGACTTTAGGGTAAACGAACGATCGTACCAGTTAATGGAGCAGGTTAGCGGACGGGCAGGCCGCCGCGACGAACGGGGGAAAGTATTGATTCAGGTAAGCAATACCCTGCATCCGGTTTTGCAGTTTGTACAGCAGCACAGCTACGAGAATTTGTATGCTTTCGAGATTGAAAACCGGAAAGCTTTTTTCTATCCGCCGTTCTCAAGGTTAATCCAACTATCATTTAAGCATAAGGAAAAGCACCTTGCTGAAGAAGCCGCCAACCTGATGGAACGATTTCTTTCGCCAAAATATGCAGCTTACATTACAGGGCCTGCAGAGCCCGTTGTTAACAGGGTTCGCAATCAATACATCATGGAGATTTTGTTGAAACTTCCGAAGGATGGAACCTTAATAGCTCAATGCAAAAAAGATATTTTGTATTACACGGCTACCATTCAATCAAACAAATTATACAGGATGGTTAACATTATACCCGATGTAGACAATATCTAAAATCGGGTGATGGAATGGCAGGCCTTTCAATTGCGGCCTATTGAGATTAATGGGTATGTGCAAGTTTCATGATCTCTGCATATTCATAAACGAATGTGCCTTCTGTAGTTGGTTTTGCAGCCTGTACCATTGCCTTAGCCACTTTTATTGCATCAATTCCCCGGTACTTTCTTAAATCACTTACCATTAAAAAGGATGCAATTTTCATGACGGCTTTTGCTGCCAATTCACCTGGTCTAAACTCTTTTCTGTCACCCATTAAAAAAGATGGCCTGAAGATATGTGTTGAAGACAAACCAATGTTTTGTATCGCTCCTTCAATCTCCCCCTTTAACCGGCTGTAAAAGTTTTTTGATGATGCCCTGGCGCCAACGGAAGAAACAAGCAAGTATTTTTTAAATCCGGCTTCTTTGCCAAACCTGGCTGCATGTACGGCTATATCATAATCTACTGTTCGGTAATGTTCTTTATCGCCACCCACCTTTTTAAGCGTAGTTCCAACACAGCAAAAAATACAGTCGCCCTTTCCAAGGTCCATTTTAAATTGCGTAGGGTTAGAAAAATTGGATACAACTACCTGCACTTTTTCATGCGGTTGAGGTATGGGTTTTCTTACCAATAATCTGACCGTTGTAAAGGTGGGGTCCTTAATCAACTGCTGAACTACATAATTACCTATCAAGCCTGTAGCTCCTAATACAACCGCCGTTTGTTCGTTCATAAATAGTTATTTTGCCATTTAATGAGCAACATGCAAATTCAACAAAATTTCTCACTAAAGCCTTATAATACATTTGGCATCAATGTGCAGGCTGCGTACTTCTCAAATTTTGCTTCGCTGGACGAACTTGCTGAACTCACTGAATTTTGCCACAAAAAAAATAAACTGCCACAATTGGTTTTGGGCGGCGGAAGCAATGTATTGTTTACGCAGGACTTTAGGGGTATTATTCTTAAAAACGAATTGAAGGGGATTGACTTGATAAAAGAGGATCTATCCTACTATTATGTAAAATCAGCCGCAGGCGAGGACTGGCATCGGTTTGTTTTATTTTGTATCGACAATAATTATGCGGGTGTTGAAAACTTAAGCCTGATACCCGGTAATGTTGGTGCAAGTCCCATACAAAATATTGGTGCCTACGGCGTTGAAACTAAAGACGTGTTTCATGAGCTGGAAGCCTGGCATTTGCAGGATAAAAAGCTGGTGACTTTTGCAGCGGAGGATTGCAAATTTGCTTATCGCGACAGTGTTTTTAAAACAAAATACAAGGGGCAATATGTAATAACCAGTGTTACATTCCGCTTATTAAAACAACCTGTTTACCAAACAAATTATGGCGCTATAGAACAGGAACTTACGGCTATGGGTATAACCGAATTGAGTATAAAAGCAATATCTGATGCAGTTATAAAAATCAGGAAAAGTAAGTTACCAGACCCGGAAGTAATAGGAAATGCAGGAAGTTTTTTTAAGAACCCCACCATACCAGCCAGCCGTTTTGAAAGTTTAAAAATTACCCATCCAACCCTGCCCGGATACCCTGCAGTTGACGACCTGGTTAAGATACCGGCCGGCTGGCTGATTGAACAATGCGGTTGGAAAGGTTATCGGAAAGGCGATGCAGGTTGCCACGAAAAACAGGCATTGGTCCTTGTAAATTATCGAAATGCATCGGGCATTGATATTTACACTTTATCCAACGAGATTATGCACAGCGTTGAAACCACTTTTGGCATTTTGCTGGAACGCGAGGTAAACATTATTTAATGCCACCTCTAAATAGCTGTTGAAAAATGAAAATGCTTTTTCCTCTGTGTTCTTAGAAGCTGTTTAAAAATAATGTTTTATAATACCAACCGGAGTTTTCCATAGCATCATTCTTGCCACGCGGTTCACAGGCAAGTTTTCATAGCGGCGTGGCGGTTTACCCTGAGCTTGTCGAAGGGTAGCAATCACTTTATCTGTAGTCCCGATAGCTATCGCATGGGCGTCAACTTAACTGTTTTTTTTTGGGACAATCATTAGTCCTTTATTTAAATCCGGTTGTGTCACTCTCTTGTACCGTATCTTTTTATAGCAACTTTTTAAATATCATTTTATGGCCTAAAACCCTTTTGTGGTAGGGTTTCTATCGTGTTTAACTTTTGCGTAAGTTGACGCCAATGCGATAGCTATCGGGATGGCATCTTCTGTTTCAAATCAAAGTTTCAAATTATATTTAGACAGCTTCTTAGTGTTGGCTTTTTCTTCGTGCCCTCTGTCGTAAAAAAATTAACCACGGAGAAATACAAAATTTAAAGCCACAAAGTACACGGAGTGCATAAAAAATATTAAGTATTAAAATCGTTTTTAAACAGCATCTAAGCAGCGAAAGTTAATTCTGCCGGTCTATACTCTAAACATTTCCGATGAAAAAATTATTACTCTTATGCCTTTGCACAGTTACGATTTTAACAACTAAAGCGCAGGACAAAATCTTTAGAAAAAATGGCCAGACTGTCAAGGCCAAAATAATTGAGATTGGAACTTCTGACATTAAGTATAAAATGTTTGGCGAACCTGAAAGCCCGGTTTATGTGTTAGAAAAAGACCGTATTGTAAAAGTACAGTACGAAGATGGCCGCATAGAAAAGTTTACCACCGATATTAAGGATCCTGAACAATACATTGGCCAACTTGGCAAAGCTATTAAGGTTGACTTTTTTGGGCCATTGTTAGGTTATACCCAGGTTACATTTGAAAAAAGCACCGGTGTTGGAAAAAGTTACGAATTGTCCCTGGGCATTATTGGCGCTGGAAAAAACCAACGTATAGAATATTACAACAACAACCTCCAGGTAACCAGACGTAACCAGTTTGGCTTGTTTGGAGCGGCAGGATATAAGTTTAATAAACTTCCTGATTTTCTGTTTGGCCGCAGCAGGTTTACACATATCATGCAGGGGGCTTACGCCAAGCCTGTTTTATATGTGGGCAATTATAGCGAAAACAGACTTATTGATAAAGGAACCAATCAATTGGTAACCGACAGAAGAAATGTAACGTTTGGAGCCTTACAGGTTGAGTTGGGTAAGCAATGGGTTTTCGGAGATAAATTTTTGCTGGATTTTTATTGGGGATTGGGCTATGGTTTTGATAACAAAAAGGGAGATTACTACAACAACGGCTTTTACGAGGATAATGGAAGCGCTTATAATTATGCAAACGCTCGTTTGGGAACAAGCCCCGGAATATCAACCACATTTGGTTTGAAAGTGGGTTGGCTAATAAAGTAAAAAAAGAAGATTGCCACGAATGCACGAATGGAGAAGTAAAAATTCAAAAGTAAAAAATAAGATTGCCAGGAATGAAAGAGAGTTTGCCACGAATACACGAATCGAGAAGTAAAAATTCAAAAGTAAAAAGTAAAAAATAGAATTGCCACGAATGAAAGAGAGTTTGCCACGAATGCACGAATGGAGAAGTAAAAATTCAAAAGTAAAAAGTAAAAAATAGAATTGCCACGAATGAAAGAGAGTTTGCCACGAATGCCCGAATGGAGAAGTAAAAATTCAAAACTAAAAAGTAAAAAATAGAATTGCCACGAATGAAAGTGAGTTT
>JAJAYD010000116.1 GCA_026786345.1 Chitinophagaceae bacterium | reverse complement strand
TATATGGATAGGCTGCATCAAAAAACTTGTACTTTCCTTCATCTTTCAAAAACAATACACTTAGATTTTTTACCTGATCGGTGCTGTAGCACTTTTGTTTGAACATCTTTGTAGCAGCCTTCACCATGCCGTCGTCATCCTTTTCGGCTGTCATTTTTTTCCTGATTTTTAAAAAATCAGCGTCAGTTGCAAATTGTTTGCAATCGGAGTTGATCATTAGGGGTTTTAATGCTGCATCAACTTTAGTGGGATTTGCTTCAGTGGGCACGGAAGCAACAGCCTCCTTTTCCTTTTCAGCTGCCTTCACCTGTTCATTGGGATTTGGCAAAGTGATGTCAATAAATTTTGGAGAAGATTGACCGTTCTCTCCATTGGAAGGCTCAGATTTTTTCTCTGTATCAGCTTTGTCAGCCACAACTACATCTTTTTCCTTCGGCAATTCTGGTATCAAAGTTTTTGATGCCTCTATGAATATTTTAATGGTATCTGTCCCTTCCTTAAGTTTATCAACGTAAACCATCGCCAACCCAGCATTATCAGTAGCGCTGGACAATTTCCTAATATCCCCTACCCCCATCTTTTCTTCAACCCCTGGCTCGGCAACGGGAATAACAACTTCCTCCGTTTTAACAACTAATGGTTCTACCGGAACAGCTTTTGGAATTTCGGATGAAACAACTGTCTTTACAACCTCTTTTTTATCTTCTTTAATAGATGGAGTGTTTACCACATCTGCCAAAATATTCGAAAACTGATCATTCTTAGTCGTGGAAGTCGTAGAAGCACCGCTGCTCTTACCATCGGCGACTGTAACAACTTCCATGGTTTGGAAATTAAACAAGCCCCACTTGTTATTTTGAAAATATTTGAGCAAAAAACCAAGATCCTTACCGGCGATCTTTACATCTAAATTTTGGATAGGCCATTCATTTTTGGGGAAACCAACTGAAAGGCTATGTGTACCTTCCTTTAACCTCGGAATGACGAGGTATCCTGCCGCCGACGAACTGTACAATTTTTCGTTGATCCTCACATAAAAGGGTTGCTTGTTATCTGTTTGCAGATAAATAAACTGGTACTGCTGCGCATGCAAACCAGCGCCAAAAAGTAATACACAGCATAATAGTAGGAAGGATTTCATTGAGAAATTTTCTTTGCTGACAAAGCTAAAACATTAAATGTTTATTTGCCATTTATAAAATATTAACACGACAACTACAAATGTCAATTTACATTTACCGAAAACGAAACATAAAATATGAAAAGAATTGTATTAATGATGGCTATTACAGTGTTTCCTGCTCTGTTGTGGGCACAACCAAACGAAGAACCCAAAGACACAGCCTGGAAAAAAGTTTTCAGAGAAAGTTACCCCGTAATAAACAGCCTGGTGCACACCAAGCTGGATGTAACTTTCAATTATGCCAAATCGCAATTGAATGGTAAGGAGTGGCTGACACTTAAACCACACTTCTACCCTACAGATTCTGTGTTGCTGGATGCCAAAGGAATGGACATCAAACAGGTGTCTATTATGAATGGTATGAATAAAAAGTCGTTGAAGTATACTTATGACAGCATGAAGCTGAACATTAAGCTTGATAAGACCTATACCCGCAACGACAAGTACACTTTATATATTGAATATACCGCCAAGCCTAACGAGTTGAAAACTGAAGGCAGCGCTGCTATAACCGATGCAAAGGGCCTTTACTTTATTAACCCAACGGGCCAAGAAAAAGACAAGCCCACACAAATATGGACGCAAGGCGAAACAGAAGCCAGCAGCGTATGGTTTGTTACCATCGACAAACCCAACCAAAAAACCACCCAGGAAATGTACATGACCGTTCCTGCAAAATATGTTACCCTTAGCAATGGCCTGTTAAAAAGCCAGAAGAAGAATACCGACGGCACCCGCACAGACTATTGGAAAATGGATCAACCCCATGCTCCCTACCTTTTCTTTATGGGGGTTGGTGATTACGCAATTATTAAAGACGCACCTTACAAAGGCAAAGAAGTAAGCTATTATGTAGAGAAAGAATATGCTCCCTACGCCAAAGGTATTTTTGGTAACACGCCAGAGATGATGAAATTCTTTTCAGACAAACTGGGTGTGGAATACCCCTGGGATAAGTATTCGCAAATTGTGGGTAGAGATTATGTGAGTGGAGCCATGGAAAACACCACCGCTACCCTTCACCAGGAAAGTGCTTATCAAAATAACCGCCAATTGGCCGATGGCAATGGATGGGAAGAAACCATTGCTCATGAATTGTTTCACCAATGGTTTGGAGACCTTGTAACTGCCGAAAGCTGGAGCAACCTTACCGTAAATGAAAGTTTTGCCAACTACAGTTAGTACCTGTGGGACGAATATAAGTATGGCAAAGATTATGCGGATGCTCATAACCGTACCGACATGGAAGGCTATATCATGAGTGGAAGCGAGGGTAAAAACCTGGTGCGCTATCATTACTCCAACAAGGAAGATATGTTTGATGCGGTGAGCTATAACAAAGGTGGGAGAATATTGCACATGCTTAGAAACTATATTGGGGACGATGCATTTTTTAAATCCCTGAATTTATACCTTACTCAGAACAGGTTTAAAACCGGCGAAGCCGCACAGCTAAGGCTGGCAGTAGAAGAAGTGACCGGTAAAGACATGAACTGGTTTTGGAACCAATGGTATTACGGTAGCGGGCACCCGAAGTTGAAGATCAGTTATAATTACGATATTCCTGGTATTCCCAACACCACAGAAGTGGTAATTGAGCAAACGCAAAAGACAGATAAGATCTTTATGTTGCCCATAGCTGTAGATGTATATACCAACGGTAAGGCGGAGCGATACAACGTGTGGGTGAAGAATGCCAAAGACACTTTTTATTTTAAGACACCCACAAAGCCTGAAC
>JAJAYD010000115.1 GCA_026786345.1 Chitinophagaceae bacterium | reverse complement strand
GCGCATGTAAAAGTATTTCCATCTTCGTCCACCTTAAGCGATATGAAATCTTTTAACCCAAATGGCTACTTTCTTTCAAACGGGCCTGGCGACCCTGCCACCATGGGTTATGCTGTAGAAACTTTAAAAGATATTTTGAAAGAAGAAAAGCCGGTGTTTGGCATTTGCCTTGGACATCAGTTGCTGGCAATTGCCAATGATATACCCACTTTTAAAATGCATCATGGCCACCGTGGATTAAACCATCCTGTAATAAACCTGAGGACAGGCAAGTGTGAAGTAACCACTCAAAATCATGGATTTGCTATAGATCCAGAATCGGTAAGAAATAACCCCAATATTGAGATCACACATCTAAACCTTAACGATGACAGCATTGAGGGGATTAAGATCAAAGGCAAGCCAGCATTCAGCGTACAATACCATCCGGAGAGTTTTCCTGGTCCGCATGACAGCCGTTATTTGTTTGATGAATTTATTGCTAATGTAAAAGTGGAAGCAGGGGTTTAAAGTTTATTGCTATTAATATTTGCAGCCGCAAGTGTAAGAAATGCGGCTGTTTCATTTCGGTTCAATTCATAATTCGTGTACATTCGGCTTAAGAAGAATTTATTATGAAAATAGCAATCATCAACGGTCCTAACCTTAACCTGCTTGGTGCCCGCGAACCTGACCAATATGGCAGCCAAACATTTGAGGCATATTATGAAAAATTACAGTCTAAGTTTACTAACATCAATTTTACCTATTACCAAAGTAATATTGAAGGTGAGTTGATAAACGAACTTCAGAAAGTTAGCAATTTGGTAGATGCGATTGTTCTGAATCCTGCCGGATATACGCATACTTCTGTAGCCATAGGCGATACAATCGCAGCGATAAAAGCTCCTGTTATTGAAGTGCACATTAGTAATGTGCATGCCCGTGAAGATTTCAGGAAGATCAGCCATGTATCTGCAAAGTGCAAGGGAACCATCAGCGGATTTGGGATGAAGGGATATGAGCTGGCAGTGAGAAGTTTTTTGCTGGCAGAATAAGAGAAATATTCGTCATCTAAAATTCACTTTTAAAATCAGCCCAGCCCAATCATCTACTGCGGTCGCTCACCAACTGCTCATACAATAGTTGATTTTTTTTGGCAAGTGTGCTAACGTTGTATTTGTTGTACACGCTTTTAATTGCGTTTGCCTGCAATTTTTTTCTCAGCGAAGTGTTAACACATAATGCTGTTAGTTTTTTAGCAAGGTCAGCTTCTAGGTTGGTTGGGTCTAACAAGAGTCCGTTGTAATTGTCTTCAATCATTTCAGGAGTTCCATCCACATTTGTTGCAGCTACCGCTTTACCCATATACATTGCTTCGAGCAGGGCAATAGGGAAGGCCTCCCATAACGATGGCAATACAAATATGTCGGCTGCGGCAAGCAGGTCGGGCACATCCTGTCTAAAGGGTTGCAAAATAATCCGATCCTTTAACTGCAGTTTTGCAATCAGCTCAATGACTTTATCTTTCAGCTCACCATCACCTACCATCAGCAGTTTTATATTATTTACCGATTTGCATACTTCAGCAAAAGCAGTAATTAACTTAAGCGGCTGTTTTTGTAATGTAAGCCGGGCTATTGACGCGATGATAATTTCATCGGCTGCTATGCCCAATTCTTGCCGGATATTTTTATACGTATCAGTTGGATTAAACTTATTGGGATCAACAGAGTTGTAGATAATCTCTGCGTCAAACTTCCCAAACAGTTTCCTTGCTTCATCACGGTTTGCCTTTGCCCCGCAAATGTTTATATCAGCCTGTTTAGTCAGGTATTTTTCACTTCCTATCCGTAACTTTTTAACTATTGCATTTTGATCCACATGAAACGACCACGCGTGGCAGGTGTACAACAAGGGCAATTGCTTTTTTTTAGCAGCGCTGTACATATTTGACATGGCACGGGTTCCATGTGCATGTACCACGTCAATATGCTCTTCTTTGACCAGGTGCGATACCTTTTTCCAAACTCTTACATCAAAAGGGGTCTCGGTATGAATAACATGCGTTTTTATGCCGATTTTTTTAAGCCTGTCAATCATTGGCCCATCGGTAAATGAAAGCACCACAGGTTCAATGCGGCTTCTGTCTAAATTTTCAACAAGACTTAACAAGTAACTCTCGCCACCCCCAATTTTTCCCTGGCGTATACCCTGGAGCACCTTTATTTTTTTCCCTTCCATAATTTTTGGCTGTTACCATAAGCCGGGTTATTTGCTTATTTATTTAAAAACTCAAAATCCTCTGTTTTATTATATCACGGTTTAATTACTACCTCCAAACTTTTTATGTATGCCAAAATATACCACCTACTTTTTCGTTAAAGTAGTATGAGGCCGATTATGATCCCCCGCAAAATTTATGATGTTGTACAATCGACACTTTTATTTAAAGAGAAGGTTTCTTTAATAAAACAGAGATACGGCAAGCTAAGGAAAAGCGGTAGTCCGGACATTTCGGTGGTAATACCCGCCTATAATGAAGAGAAGAATATTTTAGCCACTTTACAATCATTGGTGCTTAACCAAACTACCAGGAAAGTCGAAATTATTGTGGTCAATAATAACTCTGCAGACAATACAGCCGGGCTTGTTTTAAGCACCGGTGTAGATTGTATAACCGAAACAAAACAAGGCATAACCGCAGCCCGCAATACCGGTTTGAAAGCTGCAACCGGCAAGTATATTCTGAATGCTGATGCCGATGCAATTTATCCTCCTGACTGGATAGATCAAATGATTGAGCCCCTTGATAAAAATGAAAACGTTTCCTTAACGTATGGGCGTTTTTCATTTATACCGATTGGAAAAACCGGCCGATTACTATACTTCTTTTACGAATATGCGGCTGATTTAATAAGATATTATAACAGGTTTTATAAAGAGGAAGCAGTAAATGTATATGGATTTAACTCTGGTTTTAGGAGAACAGAAGGTGTAGCAGTTAATGGTTTCGATCACCCAATAGGCGCAAACGAAGACGGCTACCTGGCATTAAAGTTAAAAAACAACGGGTATGGAAAACTGCATTATGTAACCAGCACTAAAGCTCTGGTGTGGACCAGTGACCGACGTTTGCAGGTTGAAGGCGGCTTTGTAAAAGGGGTTAGCAAGAGAGTGAAAAAGATATTATTTCCGGCAAGCTTTGTACAGGTAAGAACTGATTTGTAAGCATAATTAGTATAATTAAACCGGCAGTGCGAATGTATGGTTTCTGAATAGAATTATCACTCTATAAGTTCCGTGAACGTGATCCCGTTTTACGGGAAGATGCGACGCAACGGCAACTAAAAAAAGTTATAAAGCCGGGTTCATAAACAAACGGTTACTGTGTTTGATTTAAAAATAGTTTTTTTATAGGTAGCACTAAAGCAGAAAAATGAAAACCGAACCTTTAATTTCTATTGTTACGGTAAATTATAACCAATGTGCGGTAACAGCCGACATGCTTCGTTCGCTGGCGCAACTTACCTATAAAAATTACGAGGTGATTGTAGTTGATAATGCTTCTGTTGAAAATTCGGCTTCCTTAAAAAATGAATTCCCCTTTATTACACATATTACTTCGCCCTCAAATACCGGGTTTGCGGGTGGCAATAACCTTGGATTGTTTTATGCAAAAGGAGACTATGTTTTTTTGGTAAACAATGATACCGAAGTAACACCTGGGTTGTTGAACGAGCTGGTTAGTTATATGACAACACATGCTGAATGTGCTATTGCCTGCCCAAAAATTAAATACTTTTTTAAGCCTGATACCATACAGTATGCTGGCACGGTAGGGCCAAACCTATTAACCAGCCGCAGTTACGATATTGGTTACATGCAAAAGGATGATGGAAGCTTTAATGACAGGCGGGTAACCGATCAGCCAAACGGGGCGGCCATGATGATACCCATGAAACTGATTAAGCAACTTGGGCCAATGAGTGAACTTTTCTTCTTGTATTATGAAGAATTGGATTGGGCAGCACGCTTTAAAAAGGCAGGATATGAAGTTCATTATGTAGGCACGGCAAGCATTTACCACAAAGAATCTGTATCAACAGGCAAGAATTCAGCTTTTAAAACGTTTTACTTATATAGGAACAGGTTGTTGTACATCCGTAGAAATTATAACGGCATCAACCGCATTATAAGCGGCAGTTTTTTTACGATGATATCTACACCTGTTCATATGGTAAAACATGTATTAAAAGGCGACTGGCAGCATGCAAAGTCAATTGCCAAAGCACTTATTTGGAACCTGACGCATAGTGCATTTAAGGAGCCTGCAACGCATTCATCGTTGTTAAAAAACCAATTAATTATTTGCTAAGCCGTATAAGCATTTATAACCGAATTAAAATCAGACGTAACAAGACACACCAATAAATAAACAAGAACAATGCATCAAATGCTTTTATTTATACAGTGGTTTATATTTATTTTCCTGGCCGTGCAGGTTGGCTACCTATTGTTTTTTTCTATAGTCGGCCGGCTTTTAAAAGCTGTATCAATACCGACGGCAAAGCAGCTTAGCACCATACGTGTATTTATACCTGGTTACAAAGAAGACTCTGTTATAATTGAAACAGCACGACAGGCAAGCTTGCATAATTATGCTGCTGATAAATTTGAAGTGGTAGTTATTGCCGACTCATTTTCGCCTGCTACATTACAGGTATTACGTGCTTTATCCATAAAAGTTTTGGAGGTAAGTTTTGACAAGAGTACTAAAGGCAAAGCACTGCTAAAAGCCATTGAAGCAACTATAAATAAGCCAGTTGACATTGCACTTGTTTTAGATGCTGACAATGTAATGGCCCCCGGATTTTTGCATGCTGTTAATAATGCTTTTGCCGCAGGTTACCAGGTGGTGCAAGGGCATAGAACTGCTAAAAATTTACAAACCCCTTTTGCTTTTCTCGATGCCTGCACCGAGGAGATCAACAATCATATTTTTCGCCGCGGACATGTTGCGGTTGGTTTGCCATCTGCTTTAATCGGCAGTGGGATGGCTTTTAACTGGCAATTGTTTGTTATGCTTTTACAGGGTATAGGCGACACTTCTGGCGAAGACAAGGAATTGGAGTTTAGAATTATGCGTGCCAATAAAAAAATAGCCTTTCTTGATGGTGCCTATGTATACGATGAAAAAGTAGCACATCGCGAAGTTTTTAGCCAACAGCGTAGCCGCTGGCTGGCTATGCAACTTGAGTTTTTTCAAAAATATTTAATGGAAGGTTGGGTGCAATTGTTTAAAGGCAATGTTGCCTTTTTCAACAAAGTATTTCAAACCTTTTTATTGCCAAGAGTAATGCTGGCAGGCTTGTTAACAGGCTGGTGTGCATTATCTCTGCTGCTCTTTCCTTCTTTATTGCCTTTCAATCTTACACTGGAGGCTGCTTTAGTGTTGTCATTGTTTCTTGGCATACCGGCAAGGTGGTTTAACAGGCAATTGTTATCAGCTTTTACACAAATTCCCGGGGCACTTTTATCTATGGTAAGCGCAATGTTGCACATGGGTAAAGCAAAGCGTCAATTTATTCATACTCCCCACGGAGAAACAAACATAGAAAACTAATTATGCCCTGGTCAATAATTTTATTACCCACCATTTTTTGCTTGTTCTGGGGATTTAAGAATGGCTTAAAAGCGAAAAGCAAAAAGCATGTTACGCAGCAATAATCCATACGTTGTAATTGCCCAGCAGGAGTGGGCATTGAACCTGGGCAGCAATGCCAGGAACATTGCATTGGAACTAAGCAAAACCCGGCCTGTTTTGTATGTTAACCCATCTCTTGATTTAAAGACTTTACTAAAGGAAATTAAATCAGCTAACGGAAGACGCAGGCTTAAATCTGCCCTCGGTATTGGCCGCAATACTGTTATGGCCGGCAACAATTTATGGGTGCATACACCTGCCACAATTGGCTTATCAATAAACTGGTTAAAAAGTAAACACCTCTTCGATTATATCAGCAAATTGAATGCAATATTTTTCTTTTCCAGTTTAACCAAAGCAATTCGATCATTAGGTTGGAAGGAGAAAAACTACATTGTTTTTAACGATAGCCAGATGTTTACTGGCAAGTACTTAAAGAAGTATTTAGACCCAAAACTTAGCATCTATTACATACGCGATAACCTGGTTCAGCATCCATACTTTAAAAAACATGGTGCACGGGTGGAGCCACAAACCATTAATAATGCCGATGTAATATTTGCAAACTCAGCCTACCTGGCAGACTATGCAAAGCATTATAATGCGAAAAGCTATGATATAGGCCAGGGGTGTGAGTTGGAGATGTATGATGCAACAAAGCAATACCCTGCACCGCATGATATTGCCGCAATTCCTCATCCGCGAATTGGGTATGCAGGTTTTTTAACGGCCGAAAGATTAGACATTAACCTGCTTGAAAGCCTGGCCCAAAAACAACCCCTTTGGCAATGGGTGCTAATAGGTCCTGAAGAGATTATGTTTAAACAAAGCAGGCTACACCAAATGAAAAATATTCATTTTTTAGGAGCAAAAAAAGGCAGCGAGTTACCCGCCTACATACAGCACATAGATGTATGTATCAATCCGCAATTAATTAATGAGCTAACGGTAGGAAACTATCCCCGTAAAATTGATGAATACCTGGCAATGGGCAAGCCTGCCGTTGCCACCGATACGCCTGCAATGCAAATGTTTTTACCACACGTAAAACTTGCTGTTGGCACTAGTCAATATGTATCAGTCATTGGCGAGGCCCTTATGCCACAGCCAATAGCTGAAAAAGAAGCTGCTATCGCCTTTGCAAAATCGCATACCTGGCAGGCTTGCATTGAAAAAATTTATAATAAAAAAACTTTCTTGGATGTATAGAATAGCGCGGCCCCTGTATTTTCCGGTTACTTCAGATACGGTTTCGTATTACCCAGGCATTAATACCGTTAAAGCATCATTGATCCTTTTGGTAATTTTTGCGCATAGCCTTCCGGATGGTATGATACAGTATTACAATTATTTTTTTGAGATGCCATTGTTTATGGCCATCAGCGGTTTCCTTATTAAAGAGACTACTTTTAAGTATGGCTTGCGAAAGTATTTACGATATTTAACGGGGCGTATTTTTATTCCCTGGCTTATTGCATTTATTATTTATTTCCCGCTGCAATTGGGCACCAGGTCAATCCTCCAGGTCTCTGTCAACGATTTTATTTATCCTTTTTATCACCTCTGGTTTATACCGGCCTATACATTGGGTGCAATAAGCTTTTATGCGATAATAAGGTTTAAACTGCAGGCATTACCTATTTTAATAATCACCGGTGTTATTAACGCATTTTGGTATGTTTATATAAGGGATTCTGCAATAAAAGATGAACTTACCCAATTACAATTTTTAGGTGATAAACGATTCTACGCCTATCTGTTCTTTTTTCTTTTGGGCGTTTGCCTGCGGAATAAACGTATCAATTTAAGGTTTTCGCCTGCGCCGCTTTTTTTCACTCTTCTCTCGTCTTTTACCATTATTGCTTTGTGCATTCAAAGCAAAGTTGCAGACGTGCTTGCACTTTTACCCTACCTGTTCTTTAATTTTAGCTTAGCAGTATTTGTATTATTATATGTTGCTCCCTTAAAGATTTTTCAAAATGAATTTATGAGATTTGTAAATAAAAACTCACTTGGCATCTATTTGTTTCACCCAATGATAGTAATGGGTATTTACTATTTCATGGGCGATTCGGGCAAGGCACATACGTCAATGTTTCAGGGTTTTCTTGTTGGTGTGGTAACCATCATGCTTATAGTTACGCTTGTTTGGGCATTACAAAAATGGGCTGTTACAAACAGGTATTTATTGGGAAACATAAAGCCAAAAGGAGAATAAGGCTGCTTAATAATTTTTATGGTACGGGCAATAAAACATTGTTGAACATCGTTGTGTCACTCCCTTCTACTTAAGTAAGTAATGGCAACATACATGTTATGGCAAAAAACAACATGCTTTTGCATGCTATAAATAGCTTTTTACCTTTTTTAATTTGCCCTGCAAGTGACTTCCAATAAATCGGAATTAATAACATATCGATTCTGCTATAAAACAATCAGCCCGTTCACCAAAAAAAAACATTTTGAGCAAAGCTTACTTTCAACGTTTTAGAATTTATAAACTGCACGCTATCCTTGCTCTTTTTACTTTCATCGCTTCACTAAATGCTAACACAGGCCGTGCACAAAAAATACCGATAGATACGGCCCGTTGGTATCAGCAAAACTATACTGTTGGTAATCTTGCTCGTCTTTTTGATGGAAATCCCTATTCAGTTGCGTTTACCGGCTGGTCAAAAATTCTAACAAATTATGACGCCTATTACCCCCTGGTAAACGGTGAGAGCATGACTATTGACAGCATCCGGATGTATGATAAAGAGGGTGTGTTTACCAGCACCCCATTGCGGTTATATGCAATTACCGACACCTGGCAAAAAAAGCTGATCGCAACGTTTACGGGTGAAACATACAATACATGGGTCGGACCTTACCCGGCACGACCTGCTGTTATAAAACTGGATACAACTGTTACCAACATACGCTACCTGGTACTGAATATTTACAACAACGATTTTCCCGGAGAAATAGAATTGTATGGCAGCTATACTGCGGGTGACACTTCAACCGCATATACCAAAACGCATGTGCCGCTAAAGAATATGTTTGGTATAAATGGGTTTGAGTGGGACTTTGAAGATGCCGTTCGTCCAAGATCGATTAATGAAACTAAAATGACAGCCATGAAGAGCTTTAGGGGACTAAGGCATTATATGGATTGGGAAAAGCTGGAAGAAGTGGAAGGCAGGTATATGTTTAACCCGGTAGCAAGAGGTGGCTGGAATTATGATGCCATTTACAAGCGTTGCAAGCAAGAAGGAATAGAGGTAGTTGCCTGTTTAAAGACACTACCACCCTGGATGATTAATACTTACCCGCAGAACCAGCGTGAATGGGATAACAACCCGGTAAGGTATGGCAGCGATTTTACCAACCCCTCGTCGTATCTGGAAATGGCCAGGGTAGCTTTTCAACACGTGGCCCGCTATGGCAGCAATACTAATATCGACACCTCATTGGTATCGGTCTACAGTATACCGAAGTGGTTTATGGATCCTGTAAATGAACGTAAAATTGGTCTTGGCCTGATAAAATATATTGAGTGCGATAATGAACGCGACAAATGGTGGAAGGGCAGGAAAGGTTATTTAACAGGCCGCGAATACGCAGCCAACTTATCGGCCTTTTATGATGGTCATAAAAATACAATGGGGCCGGGTATCGGTGTAAAGAATGCAGATTATACCATACAGGTTGTAATGGCGGGCACCGCTTCTACTTCGCCTGATTATTTAAAGGGCATGATAGACTGGTGCAAAGAATTTAGGGGGTATAACGTCGATAGTACTGTAAACCTTTGTTGGGATGTGGTAAATTTTCATTTGTATAGCAACGACGAAGGCTCTTCGCAGTCAGGTAACTCTACCCGTGGCTCAGCGCCTGAAAAGTCGAACTGTGCTACAGTGGCCAGGCAGTTTTTACAGGTATCGCATCAGTATTCCAACAACATGCCGGTTTGGATAACAGAACTGGGTTACGACATTAACCAGGGCAGCCCGCTAAAAGCAATTGCAATTGGCAACCGTTCTGCATTGCAAACACAAGCCGACTGGGACCTGAGATCTTCATTGTTGTATA
Source organism: Chitinophagaceae bacterium (assembly GCA_026786345.1). Classification (GTDB taxonomy): domain Bacteria; phylum Bacteroidota; class Bacteroidia; order Chitinophagales; family Chitinophagaceae; genus Segetibacter. The sequence goes on along the minus strand of JAJAYD010000115.1, from coordinate 23,931 downwards.
GTCGTGAAGGACTGCAAAAGGCTTTCTTTTATGAGGTGTACGATGCCAATATAAATGCACCCTATAAATTTGCATCCAGCGGTTTTATAAATGCCGATACTACGCGAAAACCCGCGGCTGACTTTCTATTCCAGGCAAATAAATTATTTGGAGAATATACTTTTACCCAAACGCTTAACGGGGACCCATTTGTAGACAGGTACGAATTTAATGGACAAAAGATGTATGCCCTGGTAGTGCCAGATGAAATAGGAAGAACAGCCAACTATACATTGGATCTTGGAACTGCTGGTTCTGCTGTAATTTATACTCCGCAAGCGGGTAGCAACGATATGATTGAGAAAGTAGTAAGTACTGCGAACGGAAAACTTACGATTGTTGTAACGGAAACACCGGTTTTTGTTGTTCCGCTGGAACTTTCTTTTTCTAAAAACTCTATGGTACAGTAAAGATTAGTTCGTTATACCCGTTCCCACTTAGAGGTTTCACTGATATATTGCTTAATCACTCTTGCAGGATTACCGGCTGCTACACTAAAGGGAGGAATGTTTTTCGTAACGACTGAACCACCTGCTACAACACTGTGTTTGCCAATGGTTACCCCCGCAATTATAACTACATTGGCGCCCACCCAGCAATCATCTTCAATTATAATTTCATGTACGTTTACAGGCTGCATATGTATAGGAAGGTTCACATTTTCATAACCATGATTTAGTCCGCTAATTACTACGTTTTGTGCAAGTATAACGTTGTTACCAATTGTTACCGGCCCTATTATTACATTACCTATACCTATGCGTGAATGGTGGCCAATGTTAACCGGACCTACGCCATTGTTAACCGTAGCAAAATCTTCTATGGTGCTGTAATCACCTATCGAAAAAGGTTGAAAAGGCAACACATCCACCCTTGTTCTGCGGCAGATAGTTACGCCTTTACCTTTTTTATGCAGGAACGGATTTACCATCAATTTTACCCATCCTCTTGGTTTAGCCTGGTGTTTAGGTATCAGCAGCCAATGCACAAATTGCTTAAGCCACGAATTTGATTTAATAGTATTGACTACCGACATGGGAATTACAGATTAATACCAATACAACGAGCAGCAGAAATTAATATTGCTTTCCTAATAAAAGAGGGTGGCCGCAATTATTACCTGCTGCAAACGTTCAATGATGAAACCGGATTAACTGGTTTATAATTTTGATATGATTAAGATAGCAGAACTCATATTTTGGATAGCGTTTGCAGTTGTATTCTATTCCTTTATTGGCTATGGAATAATAATCTGGATTTTGGTGAACGTGAAGAAGATTTTTGTGTTGGCAAAAGCCTTGGACCAGTTATTTGAGCCCGAGGTAACATTGGTGGTACCGTGTTTTAATGAAGCCGATATTATTGTTGAAAAGATCAATAATTCGTTTATGCTGGAGTATCCTGCCGGCAAACTAAACATCATGTTTATTACAGACGGCTCAACCGACCATTCTGCAGAGGTATTGGCTGCGTACCCTGCTATTAAAACATTGCATGTATCGCGTAGAGGTGGCAAAACGGCTGCAGAAAACAGGGCGATGCAGCACGTAACTACACCATTTGTAATTTTTACCGACGCCAATACGTTGCTAAATAAGGAGGCAGTAAGAAAGATGGTACAGCATTTTGCTGATGATACAATTGGATGTGTAGCAGGTGAAAAAAGAATTATAACCAAAGGCGCAGACATAGCAAGCGCTGCCGGCGAAGGCATGTATTGGAAGTATGAATCGTTCCTTAAAAAATTGGATTCGCAATTATATAGTGCTGTGGGTGCCGCAGGCGAGTTGGTAGCTTTTAGAACGGCTTTGTACGAGGTTATGCCGGAGGATACCATCCTTGACGATTTTATGCAAAGCATGTATATTGTTTCCAAAGGATATAAAACCATATACGAACCTGCTGCCTATGCGGTAGAAACAGCAGCAACATCGGTAGGCGAGGAGTTGAAACGAAAGGTGCGTATTTGTGCGGGTGGCTGGCAGTCTGTACAAAGGCTGAACGGCAGGCTAAGTCCTGCTAAATATCCGCTGCTTTACTTCCAATATTTCTCTCATCGTGTGCTGCGCTGGACGGTAAATCCCCTAATGCTTCTGCTAATGCTGGCAGCAAATTTTACCCTCTTATTCTCAGGTGGTATGTATCCAATTATATTGCTTTTACAAGCGGTTTTTTATGTTGCTGCTTTTGTTGGCTACCTTCTGCAAAAACAACATATTAAATTAAAAGCTTTGTTTGTTCCTTATTACTTCTGCGTAATGAACTATGCGGTTGTGGCTGGCTTTTTCCGTTTTGTAAAAGGCAGCCAAAGTGCCGTTTGGGAAAAGAACAAACGGTTGTCTGCTGCATAAATGTTGCACTAATAATGGTTGATAACATCTCGTCACAATTCATTCAGCCATCTGTAAGTTTTTTGTACCGGTAACTTTCTGGCTAAACAAAGTTTTGCCTTTTAAAGTGTGCGACGTCCGCCCGGCAGGCCATTCGGTCGGGCAAGTACAGCAACATAAAAGTACAATTGCCTGTAACCTCCAAATAACGCTAAAACATAAAGTGGTTTTGCAAAAACATCAAGTTTAAATTTTAATTAATTCAACCGATTGCCTGCTTATTTTATACTAATTCAGCATGGCGATTCGTATATAGTTATGTGATTTACAGTTTTGTTAAGTGTAAGTCTTTTTCGGCGGTAAAAGAAACCAATATCTATGAAACCCCTTCCTAATTCACTGCTGTGGAAACACAGCGGCTATGGCCTTCTTGTTGGTATCGGGATTGCCATTCCTCAATTCATTTCATTGCTGATTAAGAGCAATGAAAACAGTACAATCTTCCTTATTTTTCTTTACATAGCCGTTTTTGCCCTGGTTGGTTACCTAACGGGCAAACGCAAAGTTGCACTCTATACAGAGGTTAAAATTGAGCTGGCTAAACAACAGGAAAGGGAAAGCTTGTTGAGCAGTTTTATAGAGCATAAGCGGGTTATGGACAATTGCTGCATCATTGTAATGGTAAACAGCCAGGGAAAAATTACCAGCATTAATAAAAGATTTGAGGAAATAACTGGTTTTGGAGAAAAAAGCTTACTTGGTAAGTCAGTCTGGAGATTACCCACCTCACTAAGAATTAACAACGAGGTTGAAAAGATTAAGAAAACTACAGCTAACGGTGAAGCTTGGATGGGGCAGATTGCCTATTACAAAAAAGGAAGACATACCGCCTATGCTAATGCCATAGTGGTGCCATTGCCAGGCAAAAGTGGAGAGGAGAACGGCTACTATATTTTGCAATCTGATGTAACTGCTGAAAAGTGTACTGAGTTGGCAAGGCTGAAAATTGAAGATGAAAAAAGCATCATTTTAGAAAATACCCAAACGCTTATTTGCATACACGATATGAACGGTAGAATCAGCAGTATCAATCGTGCAGGCGCTACCATGCTGGGCATAGAGGCCGGGCAGGTAGTGGGCATGTCTATTCATGCTTTTCTTGGGGTAAAATACCGCTTAGAAGATTATCTGAAAGAAATAAATGAGAAAGGCTTTGTGGAAGGCCACGCAAAAATAAATTGCCGGGATGGCAAAAGGCGATCGCTGCTGTTTAAAAATGTTGTTTGTAAAAATGAAGGTGGATCTTATGTAATTGGAAGTGCTATAGATATAAGTGAAACAATTAAAGCACAAAAGCAGGTAGAAAATCAACGGACTTTCATTCAGCAAATAATAAACGAGTCACCAAATATGATCCTGGTGATAGATGAGGAGGGCCAGGTTCTTTTTCTAAACAGAATGATGAAAAGTTTCTTCAGCATTAGCGAAGATGTAACAATAAGGAACACAAAAGAAGCCAAAGAATTCAGAAAGGAATTTGAAAGCATAATACCTTCTGAGGATATCTTTTTAGATGCCAATTCAACCCATTCGAATTTTGATTTTCAAATGCAACAAAACAGCACTACCGAAAGCAGGTGGTTTAGGGTGCAGCGTACATTTTTTACAGATAAGAATACTAATAAATTTATTCTTGTAATTTGCTCCGATATAACTGAAATCCATAAAAACGAAATAGAACTTATAGAAGCCAAAAAATTGCTGGAAAACACCTTGCAGGCAAAAGAGCAATTTTTTGCCAATATGAGCCACGAAATACGCACTCCTCTTAACTCTATTATTGGTTTCGCCAACCTGCTTGAAGATACAATGCTGGATGAAAGCCAGCAGGACAGCATTCAAACCATTAAGATAGCCGGTACAAACTTATTAAACATAATCAACGACATTCTTGATTTGTCTAAGATGGTAACAGGTAACCTCCAGCTTTCCTCAGTTCCTATACGGCTGCCCGAGGTGGTTAATAACGTTACCCGGTTGTTTGGCCCAAAAATCAGGGAAAAGAATATATACCTCCATTCTTTTATCTCCGATCAATTGCCGATGGAAGTGTATGGCGACGAAGAACGCCTAAATCAAATACTCATAAACCTGGTAGGCAATGCGGTTAAGTTTACCAACAAAGGTGGGGTAGAGATTATTTTAAAAAGCGTGAAAGGGCCGGAGTCGGACAAAGCGTATATATACTTTGCTGTTCGCGATACAGGCATTGGAATAGAAAAGGAAAAGTCTGACACTATTTTCAAAAGGTATTCGCAGGCTACAAACGAAATACACAAAGCATTTGGCGGCACAGGTTTAGGCTTAAATATTGTGCGTAACCTGGTAGAGCTATTTGGAGGTGAGATAAAAGTGGAGAGTGAGTTAGGCCAGGGATCCACATTTAGCTTTGTGTTACCACTGCAAATTTCATCAGCAAGCTATACCGAACCACCTATGCAATCTAAAGCTGCAAAGGTTAAAAAGTACCACAGACCGCTCAAAATATTACTTGCTGAAGACAACATGACCAATGCAAAAATGGCCACAATACTTTTAGAAAGAATGAATTTTATTGTAGAACACGTAACAGATGGATGGGATGTGCTGAAGAAACTTGAAAATAATAATTACGACCTTATTTTGATGGATGTTCAGATGCTGGATTTGGACGGCATAGAAACCACAAAAATTATTCGATCAAGAACCGACCTCTATTATAATATTCCGATAATTGCCTTATCTGCACACTCATTTATAGGTAAAAGAGATATCTGCCAAAGTGCCGGAATGAATGGGTATGTAAGCAAACCGTTTAAACCTGAAAATCTTTATGAAGCCATTATGGATGTAATGGAGGAAAAAAACATGGGTATACTGCAAGCAGTATAATATTGGTAATATTTTAAAGAACAGAATTTAAAGACGAAAAGAAATTGTTGCCATGATAAGTGATATCGTACCTGTAAATGTTGTAAGTGAAATGAATGACCCTGGCGCCGGTATGGTTAGCATGGAATTGTACGAATGGTACAAAACGATTGTGGAGCCTTTATACAGTGTAAACGAAGAAACTTTATTTACAGATATAGCCAGGATTGTTACCGGAAGATTGCCGGGCATTACCCTTGGAATGATCTGTTTTACTGCTACCGGCGAAACAATGGCATGCAGTGAAACGGGTAAAGCTTGTGATAACGTAAAATATACCTTATCTGAGAACGACGGTGTGGGCATAGTGCAAAAATTATATAAGTTGCCCTTGTACGGCAAATGCATTAATGAGCCATTTTTTAGCCTAAAGCCGCTTGAACAGTTACGTTTTGGTGCGTTGAAACAGGTTAATTATTCTGTAATAAAAAACATAGATCGCATACAAGCGGTTTTATTAATAGGTGGAAGTAAATCTTTTTCAACGCCTGGGCAGTTAGCGCATTTTTTAGCTTCTATTTCGCTTATGTTCGAGAATGCCCTGCTTCATAAGGCGGCAGTGGAAAACGCCTCCTCTGTAGTTGCAGGAGAGCAAGACCCCGGCAAGTACCTGGCCAACTTAAGTCACCAATTGCTTACGCCGCTCAATTCAATCATGGGGTACAGTTGCCTGCTAAACTGCGAATGTTTGAATGACAAACAAAGTGAATACCTACAGCTAATAAAGTTGTCGGGAAGCAAACTGAAATCGGTAATAAGTGAGTTTATAGACACCCAGGTTTTTAAACATATAGGCCTGGTTAATGAAGAGTCCGAGGTGAGCGTGCCTGAAACAATTAAATGGGTTCGCGAACAGTTTGAATCCATTGCGGCAGCTAAAGACTTATTATTACATATTTACCTGTCACCGGCATTACCTAAAAATATTTTTATTGATGGCAGAATTTTAAACAAAATTATATCGCATATCGCCCTGTATGTTATCGGCAGCACGGGAGCAGAGGAAGTAGAATTGTTCTTCAACAATTTAATGGCCTTGACCAAAGGGGAGGGAATGCTTGAAATTAAATCTGCCATACAGAAAAAGGCAGTTTTTGATGAATGTTTCATAAGCTCATTAAAAGTTATGGCAACTGCCATGAACAGTAAGCTGCAGAGTAGTAAAATACAAATTGTTGGCAATCTGTTAAGCATTCATCTTCCATTTAAATACCAGGTTCCTTTAGCAACTAACATGGTTTATGAAGACGATAACGATAATAGCCTGGTTGAGACCAAATGCCTGGTTGTAGAAGACAACATGCAAAATGCCAGGTTACTAAAACAATTGCTGACCAAAAAAAACATACGCACTGATTATGCTGAAAATGGTAAAATTGCTTTACAACTGATTGAAGAAAATGAGTACGATTATGTATTGATGGATTTGCACATGCCGGTAATGGGCGGTCTGGAAACTATTAAAAACTTGCGTAAAAGAACAGATTTAAAGGCAGCTCTGCCGGCCATTGTATTAACAGCAGACATAACACCGGGTACAAAAACCAATTGTTTAAAAGCCGGGTTTAATAAATTTATGACCAAGCCGTTTGCCCCGGAAGAACTTTTTAAAAATATAAAAGATTTGAACGAAGCAAAAACTATGGTGCCAATAGAAACTGCTGAAATGATTGCTGAATGCGAAACTGTTGCTCCGGTGGTAGTCATATCTTCAAACGACGAAAAACTCAACTTCGAATATCTAAAATCATTTTCTAGAGGTGACAGTGAGTTTGAGAAAGAATTATTGGAATCGTCTTTACTGGAAATGAGCCATAAAATGATTGAGCTACAACAATGTGTTTTGCAGGGTAACAACCATGAAATAATGCAACATGCACATTCTTTAAAAAGCCTTTCAACTATAGTGGGTTCAGACAGGTTGTATAAGTGCTTCACTTTAATGGAAACCGACCACGGTGAAAACAGGGTTTGTACAACTTCGCATGCCCAGCTGGAAACAGCAAATTTTTACTGGTTAAGAGTAGAAGCAGAACTCCACGACATTCTTAATAACTGGCCTTTGTTTTGAGCCGTCAGGACGCAAAGGCACAAAGAGGCGCAAAGTTCTTTCTGTCAACCAAAATCTTTTTCTACCAACAACCAGCGAACAACCACCAACTATTTTGAACTAAAGGAACACCGCAGCAGGCCAAGACGCAAAGGAACAGAGTAGCACGAAGGGTTTCCCTGTTAAAAGGTTTTTATCTCCTTTAAGCTAAAATTAATATGGCAGAACAACAAACAATTCATTACAAGCGTTTTAACACCCAATTCAATAAACTATATATGAAGAACCTTACTTTAAATGGGTTTGCCGCCATGTTATTTGGCACCGTCATGTTATCATCGTGCGTGAAAATGAATGACGTACCAACAATACCAACGACAGAACCAGATGCTATTAAAATGACTGTGCCTGCCAATTTTAATTACAACACAACTGTTGATGTAACTTTAAATATAAACCTGCTTACAAACGACGATAAAGCCTTGCCCCTGGTTATAGTATATGTACTGGACAAGCCTGCAGATGAAAATGGCAGCGTGCTTTATACAACTATGAGCGATGCTGATGGAAAAGTTTCTGGCAATCTTAAACTGCCTACATACCTTAAAAGAGTGTACGTAGATGCTTCCTATATAGGTTTAATACGCAATGCACCTGTAAAAATTGAAGGCAGCAATATACTGGCTACTATTGGTGGGGCTGCCGGTTTTGGTGGCAATGTTGACTTAATACAAGGACGCCAGGCCAATTTTCAACGTAGCAGTTTATTCCAGCGCAATATGGGCGGTATACCCTATACTTATATGGGTAATTATTCCCCGGCAGGTGTTCCAAAATATCTTGAAACTAAAAACGATGTAATCAGTTCGTCCCTATTATCCTACATTAACGCATCTCTTCCAGAGGGCAAGCCGGTACCAACCTATCACCCTGATTACCTGAAAAACACTGCTGAAACCAATATAAATCTTAAAGAAGCTGGTGACGTATGGGTAACCTTTGTGCATGAAGGGGCCGGCTATAGTAATAGTTTGGCCTATTTTACTTACCCAACTTCAAAACCACCAACCAGTGTAAACGATATTAGTGTACTCAACATCGTTCTCCCTAATGCTTCTTATTCAGGAAGTGGCGGAGGCATGGCATCGGGCAATAAAGTTCGCCTCGGAAAATTTGCAGCCAATACTTCAATCGGCTTTTGCCTGATTGCGAATGGATGGAGCGATAATAGCCATTCAGTAGGCTCAGGTCTCAATAAATTCTTTTCTATCGACAACTTGAATCCTGAAACATCAACAGCCTCCAGGCGCCATACAGTTTTACTAAAAGATGATACCAATAACCTCTTTCTTATTGGTTTTGAAGACATACGCAGAGACCAGGCCAGCGATAATGATTTTAACGACCTTATTTTCTATGTGTCTTCTAATCCTGTAACGGCTATCTCAACTGCAAATGTAAATGCGGTAGATAAACCGGTTGACACAGACGGCGACGGTGTAAACGATACTTACGATTTGTTTCCTACAGATCCATTGCGGGCTTATATAAATTATTATCCCTCTGCAAGTACTTATTCCTCTGTTGCTTTTGAGGATACCTGGCCAAACACCGGCGACTACGATTTGAACGATCTTATTATTGACCAGCAATACAAAATCATAAACAATGGCGCGAATAAAACAGTAGAGATTTATGCAAACTATGTTTTAAGAGCCTCCGGCGGTTCGTTTGCTAATGGATTTGGTGTACAGTTTCCTTTTGCTTCTTCGGCCGTTACATCTGTAAGTGGCAGCAGGGTTACCAACGGCAATATTGCATCCATTGGTACTAATGGTTGCGAAACGGGTCAGTCAAAAGCCGTTATCATTCCATTTGATAATTTCTTCTCTGTAATGTTGTCTTCAAAAGGCTATATAAACACCGATCCCAACACGCCTTTTGTAAAGCCAGACACAATTAGAATGCTCGTTAAATTAGCTACCCCCCTTACAGTTGCACAAGTTGGTATGGCACCGTTTAATCCGTTTATTATTTGTAATAAAACACGCGGAATAGAAGCGCACCTGCCGGGTGAATTGCCTACAGACAAAGCCAATAAGTCCCTGTTTAATACAGCAAAAGATAATACAACCCCTTTGCTTAACAAGTATTATAAAACCGCCACCAACCTGCCGTTTGGTATCAGCATTCCCACCAGGTTTGATTACCCAATTGAAGGTAAAGCGATCAATAGCATTTACCTCAAATTTGTTCAATGGGCTCAATCCGGGGGTACAGCCTATCCGGACTGGTACCAGGACTCTACAGGGTACCGCTCCACCAACTATTTTTACAAGCCATAAACCAAACCAATATTAAAAGTAAAATGCCCTGCAAAAGGGCATTTTACTTTTAGCTAATTACCATTTTTGTTCTACAGCGTTTCAACCAATTTGATTAATCTATGCATTCGGATTCATTTAAAACGAGCCGTCATGCTGAATTAATCACCAGGGTGCACCCTGAAAAAATGGGAATGACGTATTTTAGAAATGGGTGCAAAATTTGGTTTTATTTACAAGCACTTTCAACGACGTCATTGTAAACTTTTTTCAGGATCCACTGCACATCGGTTAATCAAAAAATGCATTTAGTTTCCGGCTGTCCTGCATTGTTTTTACGCCGGCGGCGTAACCGCTCTGTAGCAAAACGAGAACCCCAAATTAATTCTTGCCCCGGCGGGGCAACCCAAATATTTGAGAACAACTTTTTATGGGGGCTGCCCCTCCGGGGCAGGAAATAATAATTGGATGATAAAGTTCTACAGAGCGGTTGCGCCTCCGGCGCAAATCGTTTAACAATCTCCTAAAATCAATGAGGCACCTTAATGAATGCGTCATACTGACTTACCCACCAGGATACCCTGGAGAAAATGGCTATAACGTAGTTTTAGAAATGGGTGCAAAATTTGGTTTTATTTACAAGCACTTTCAACGACGTCATTGTAATTGATTGCAGCACCCCCTGTATCTCACCTGATACTTTCCAGGAGATCCTAAAACAAGTTCAGGATGACGAAATCCCTAAGTTAATGACATGTACGTATCAACTCTAAATAGTCAGGCAAACAATTATGGGTCCCCTTCTTCTTAACAACTTCTACATTTTAAGAATTTATTAAAACCGATACCAGCGTTTTAAAATTAGTAAGCTTTGGAACGAGCTGTAAAAATTCCAGGCAAACGGTCTGTGCTAAGGCTGTTAAAGTGCATTTATTAGAAAATATTATTTTTCAACCAGCAGAGGACAAAACCCAACATCGTTCCCTTGAACGGCACCGGTAGTGTTACTCACTTGTACTTTTTGCTACCCGGCCAGCGCAAAAACGTCCCAGGGCATTGCGGCTATCAATACTAAAACGGTTATCCGCCTTTTGGCTCCGGCAATTACTCCAATTTCAGGAAAAATTGTTTCAAATATGGAAATGCCATCAAAATATAGTAAAGAATACTGCGTTATATACACGACAAATACTATGATCAAAATTGTTTTTGTCAATTTTTGAAAAGTAAAATGAAAAAAGAAATGAATATTCCGAGGTTAAAGGTTTTGGTTGTTGACGATGAAGAATCTATACAGAAAATACTAAAGCATTACTTCAAGGACAAGCATGAAGTTTTTACGTCAAATAACGGACAGGAAGCATTGACGTGGATGTATGATGGAAACGTTCCTGACTTTATTATAGCCGACATAAATATGCCGGTTATCAATGGTTTCGATTTTATTGAAGAATTAAAATCTTCTGGTTTTTTCAGTCATATTCCTCTCATTATTTTATCGGGAATTGATAAGTCAGACACCAAAATAAAATGTTTGGAGGCCGGCGCAGACGACTTTATGACAAAGCCTTTTAACCCCCGCGAACTGGAAGCCCGCCTAAATTCAATCATGAAGAGAACCAAACTTACCCAATCAAACTAATATGGTTAGTCATCAGCTTAAATCAATTGCATGTGTAGGTTTCAGCGAGCAAACGTTTGACACATTGCAAACACAGCTAGGCACTACATTTAATTTTTACGCTTTCGATACCTATTTGGATTTTTACACGGCTGCTGCAAAAAAGCAAAAGTTCAATGCAATACTATCAGAAGGTGCCCTGTCTGGCCCATTGGGGATCCAGCTAAAGAGATCTCTTGATAAAGCAGGTTTTGGCGATATACCCTTTAGTCTCATTTTGGAAGAGTTAGAACAATTATCAGTAAAGTCGATCATGAATGAAGGGGTCTCGGAAGTATTTATAAAACCTTTTTCTACTGAACGCGTTGGGCGAAAACTACAGTACCTCATAGACAAGCCCCGTGCTTTAACAACAAAACAAAACAAGAAAATTCATGAATACCACTTGCCCATTGGTAAAAGAATCTTCGACATCGTTTTATCGTCTATCGGTTTGTTGTTGCTTTCCCCTTTGTTTCTTATTGTAGCAATACTTTTACGCCTCGAGTCGAAAGGGCCTATATTTTACTACTCATTAAGGGTTGGCACCGGTTACCAAATATTCCGGTTTTATAAGTTCAGATCAATGTTTGTGGGCGCAGATAAAAAGCTTTCGCAACTTAAACACCTCAACCAATACAACACCGCTGCTAAAGATGTGGTGGAAGAAACCAGGCAGCAATGCGAAGCCTGTGAACGTGCAAATATTTCGTGCAGCTCTCCCTTGTATGCTGATAATAATTTGTGGTGCGAAAAGCTTTATAAAGAAAGCCAAACGGCAGAAGCCGGGCAAACCTTTGTAAAGATAAAAAATGACCCACGCGTTACACGTGTCGGAAAGTTTATTCGCAACGCCAGTATAGACGAGTTGCCTCAATTATGGAATGTACTTAAGGGTGATATGTCACTGGTGGGCAATCGGCCTTTACCACTTTACGAAGCAGAGAAACTTACTACAGATAAATATGCTTTACGCTTTATAGCTCCGGCGGGTATTACCGGCTTGTGGCAGGTTTCAAAAAGAGGCAAAGGTGAGATGAGCGAAGACGAAAGAATTAGCCTCGATAATGATTATGCCAAGTCATTCGGATTGATGTTTGACATTAGGCTGATACTTAAAACCATACCGGCACTGTTTCAAAAAGAAAATGTTTAAGATGTTTTATTCAGTACTTAAAAAAGCTGCTTTTTTGCTGCTGCTTTTGTCGGTAAACCTACCTATAAATGCACAGGTTATACCTACCGATTCAATGCTTTCGAGGGTATTGTCTACAGACCAGTTGTTGCCAATGTTACTCGATTCGGCCATAAAAAATTCGGGCCTGGTTCATCGCACAAACAGCAGCATCGAACTTTGGAAAGAGAGTGAACAGGTAGATAAGAAATCTATTCTTAACAGTTTATCTTTTGTATCGTCTTTTAACAGCGGTACCACCGGCGACCTTACCATTGGCAGTAATAATGGTTCAGCGAACCCTTTTAGCAATTTTCGGAGCTCAAAGTCTGACCGGTATAATGTGGGTATTAATCTGCAAGTTCCCCTGGGCAGTCTTCTTTCAAGAAAAAATATAATGCGCACCTCTCATCTACAGGCGCAAATGGCATCCGATGAAAGAGATAATGCTACACTCTATGTAAAGCAGGAGGTAATTCGCCTGTACCAGGAAATGAAGCTTTCTCAAAAATTGCTTATAACCGGCAACCAGGGCAAGCAAGCTGCGTTTGTAAACTATAGCCTTGCCGAAAAAGATTTTTTGCATGGTGGTGGCAACCTGGAAACACTTTCACGTTTGCTCGATATCTATTCCAAATCGTCTATTGAATTTGAAATTTATGTAGGCAGGTTTCAAACCAGTTACCTGCAATTGCAGATGTATACCGGCACTACCTTATCCACCCTAATTGCGCTTGTTAAATGAGTTTCATTCAATTCATAAAATTATTACTTCGTAACTGGAAAGTATTGCTGTTGGTTCCGGCAGTGTTGGGCGCATCCATATTCTACTTTACAAGGAAGCAGAAAAAAGTTTTTTCCTCGGAAACGATTGTTTATACCGGCATTGCTTCGGGCTACAGTCTAAACGGTAACAACAGCGCCGACTACTTTTCTACCAGTAATGCTTTCGATAACCTGCTTTCACTAATTAATTCCCGGCAAACAAAAGAGGAAGTTGCACTGTCACTGCTTTCGACACATCTTTTTGCAACAGCGCATGACCCGGCACTACTGGGGTGGGACGCTTACGAGCAACTAAAGGAACTGGTGCCTGACAGTATTAGGAGAAAGCTGGTTAAACCTACCATTGAGGAGACCCAAAGTGCAGTAGCGGCTTATATGAAATCAAGCGAATCGAACCTCGTGTACAATATTGTTAACTCTGACAATCCTTTTTATTCAATTAATACATTGAGAAGTATACAGGCGATGCGCATTAGTTCGAGCGACCTGATAAAAGTATCGTATGAAACAAATGATGCAGCCATATGTAAGCATACTTTAGAATTAGTGGTAGAGATTTTTATGAAGAAGCACCTGCTGTTACACGAAGGACAGACAGGTTCAGTAATCGCCTATTTTGAAAGAGAAGTTCGTAACGCATTTATAAGGCTTGATTCATGCGAAAATGTATTTCTTGAGTTTAACAAGCGTAACGACATTATTAATTATTATGAACAAACCAAAGCAGTAGCAGGCGAGAAAGAAAACCTCTATTCGCTAAATCATAATTTAGAAATGGAAAGAAATGCCAATGAAAAAGGTGTGGCGAAAGTTAATGACGAGCTTAAAGGCAGGGTCTATCAAACTATTTATGGGAGCGATGTTATTAAGCAAAGAGAAAAGCTGGCAGATGTTTATAGCAAAATTGCTTTTACCGAAATGTAGGGAAGAGAAAAGTCGGTTCAACAAAAAAAGGAGTTGGATAGCTTGCGGCTCATAACCAAAGAAATGGGCAACACGCTGCAAACCTCTATTCAAAAATTAAATGTACAATACAACACTCCTGAAGGCATACCGGTAAAAAGCGTGCTGGATGAGTGGGTAAAATCTACCATGGGTTTTGAGCAAAGTAAAGCACGCTTGACCATTATGGATAAGCGCAAAAAAGAGTTTCAGGAAGAGTACAGAAAGTTTGCACCACTTGGCGCCATGCTTAAGAAAATAGAACGCCAGATAAGTGTAGCCGAGCAGGAATATCTTGAGTTATTACATGGGCTAAGCCTTGCCCGCTTAGCACAGCAAAGCAACGAACTGTCGTCTAAACTTACCATAGTTGACCCTCCCTATTTGCCACTTAAACCCAATCCTTCTAAAAGAATTTTGATGTTGATCGTAGGCGTTTTTGCCGGCTTTGTTATTGTGCTTGGTGTGCTGCTATCCAAGGCTTTACTAAATAAAACGTTGCAGCAACCTGCTAAAGCATTAAAAAAGATTGGGGTTCCTTTATTGGGTATTTATCCTTTGTTAAACACTAATAAAAATTTTATTAATAAAGCAAATCTTAGAATAATGCAGCAGTTGCTTTCTAAGATAGCTTTTGGCAAAAAACCGGTAGTGATAGCTGTGGTCAGTAATCAAAAAGGAGAGGGGAAGTCTACGTTAATAAATATGTGGAGCAACGAGTTGACTCAAATGAATTATACTGTTGAAAATCTTACCTGGGCAGTTAACACCTACTTCTCTCCAAAACCAAAAACCGACCTGGTATTCCTGGAGTTGCCCGCCCTCGACAGTATTATATTAACCAAAGGACGCGTGCCAGAGGTCGATCATGCAATTATAGTTTGCCGTGCCAACAGAATATGGAACCGGATTGATCAGGAGCTGCTGGATATTTTCATTAAAACGGCTAACGTTTCTCCCTTACTCATACTTAATGGTGTTGGTACCGATGATGCTGAAGATTACATTGGTGAAGTTCCGAAGGAGAGAAGTTTAATTCGTTCGTTTATGAAACGCCTGCTGAGGCTTGAATTTGGCAACCGTAAATTAATCTTGAAAGGCTTAAAAAGTGAATAAAGGAAAAAGCGGCCCAAACCTGCAGTTGCTTGCTTTTGCCAGCCAGTTGCTTCCTGCAATAATTGGTGTTGGCTCCTTCATGCTATTGGTAAGGGTTGTAGAAACTGAGGCCCTTGGGCAATTTCTTCTGTACATGGCTGCCGTTGTTTTATTTGAAATGGTAAAATCTGGTGGCCTGCAATCTGCGTTGGTAATGAGACTTGCCGGCGCCGGCAGGCAACAACAGCAAACAACCATCGGCAGTGCCTACTGGCTTGGTGGCATCTTTTCAATAGCAGTTTCAATGGTGCTGGTGGCATTATACGTTTCTGATATATTTGCCAACCAACCGGCTATAAAAGTTTTTTGTGGCTGGTACGCTGTACTGGGTCTTATTACCCTGCCATTACATATTGCCGAAGCAAAGGCGGTTGCCCGCCAGGATTTAAAATTTCTTCTGCTGCTACGCATCATCCAAAGTACCAATTCAATTGTAATTGCAGTGTATGCCGCTCTGCGTGGTGGTAGCTTAAAAGAGTATGCTACCCTGCACATTGTTTTTACCACGTTATTAATGATGGGTGTATTATTTTCAGGCAAAACCAACCTGCTGCATGTAAGGCACAAAACGGTTGGTGAAGTTAAAAATCTATTAGGTCTTATAAGATACACGCTAGGCACATTAGCGGCTACTAACCTGCTTAAAAGTGCCGACACATTTTTAATAGGCAGTTTTTTAGGTCCAAAGGAAGTTGCGGCTTATGCCATTCCTTTAAAGCTTACCGAACTATTCGAAATTCCGTTGCGGAGCCTGAGCACAACTGCATTTCCACAATTGGCCGCATCAAACAACGATAAAGATCACCGGGCCTTTCGCGCAGGCTTTGTGCAGTATATATCCTGGGCTTACATGCTATACATTCCTGCCCTATTGATCGCCTTTATTTTTGCGCCTTTTATCGTTACCATATTTGGTGGAGAGCAGTATGCATATACCGCACCTGTTTTCAGAGTGTTTTGTCTTTACGGGCTTCTTTTGCCTGCCGATAGAATGACCGGCATTAGCCTGGATGCTTTACAAAAGCCGCAAAAAAATTTAATAAAGGTTATTTGCATGGCTATAGTAAATATTATTTCCGACTTTATAGCATTACAATATTTCGGTGTTTTGGAGTGGGTAGCCTTTGCCAGCGTGTTAAACGCAGCTACCGGCGCCCTTATTGGTTACCGCATGTTACAAAATACAAATGTGCTGTTACCCAATAATATACGGCACGAATGCGTTGATTACTGTACATCCTTTGTAAAAAAAGGCCTTCAGCGTTTTTCAGTTAAGGCTGCGTGACTTTAATGGAACAAAACCAATTTTATACGTCTACACAAAACAGCAAAGGCAACCTGCTTTTGCTGGGTTCTTTGCTGGTGGCAATATTTGCCGGGTGGCTAATTACCAAAGGCATTGCTACAGGAATTCTTTTGTCGTTAATGCCTTTCGTTATTGGGTTCGTTATTTTATTTTTTCTTCAACCCCGGGCAGGATTTATTGTGTTTGTTGTTTATTGTTTTGCTGTTCCGGGTTTAGGCCGTCATATTGAAGGGCCCCAGTTTGGTTTGGGCCAGGATGGTATGCTGCTGCTTGCGTGGTTAGGTATAATTTTTAATCGCAGTAACCGGTTCCGGTATCGCCACCTTAAAAATGACCTGGTGTGGCTGGCCATTGTTTGGTTCATCATCACGGTATTGCAGATTGGCAACCCTGAAAGGCCGAGCCTTATTGGCTGGTTCTACGAAATGCGATCGGCTACGTTGTATTGGGTACTGTCGGTACCGCTGGCTTTTATGGTCTTCAATAAAAAATCCGACATTGATCTCTTTCTCAATATCATCATCATTATATCGGTAGCCGGGGCACTATATGGGGTAAAACAACTTTTTATTGGCACCAATGCTGCTGAAAATCGCTGGCTCGAAGCAGGTGCAAAAAAAACGCACATCCTCTTTAAAAAACTGAGGGTATTTTCTTTTTATACAGAAGCCGGACAGTTTGGAGCGTCACAGGCGCAAATTGCTATTCTTGCAATTATACTTGCCGTTGGTCCGCACACCAAATTAAAAAAAATGCTCTACCTGGCTGCCGGGTTAATTTGTTTTTATGGCATGCTTATCTCCGGTACAAGGGGTGCCTTGTTTGCTTTTGTAGGTGGTGGCTTTTTGTTTCTTGCGTTAAGCGGAAAACTCAAAATATTGATCATAGGTGCCATGTTAGGTATGGGATTTTTTGGCGTGCTTAAATATACCAGCATAGGCAGCGGCAACGAGCAGATTGTTCGGCTAAGAAGCTCACTCGATCCCAATGATCCCTCGTTAATGACACGGCTCAACAACCAGAAAGTACTTAGTTCATACCTAAGTACCAGGCCATTTGGTGCAGGTGTGGGCACGCTTGGTATGTGGGGGATGTTGTATAACCGGGGCGGTGCAATATCTTCTATACCGCCAGACAGTTTGTATGTAAAGGTGTGGGCTATGTATGGTATTATCGGCTTCATTATATGGTTTGGTATCATGCTGTACATAACCGGAAAAGCATCGGGCATTATATGGAAAACAAGAGACCCTGTGCTTCGCAATAAACTTACCGCCCTGCTTGGCGGAGCCACCGGAATTTTATTGTGCAGTTATGGCAATGAAGTGCTAAATCAAATGCCTTCATCAATAATTGTGTATGTAAGTTGGGCGCTTATTTGGATGAGCCCGAGATGGGACACGCTACAGCATGCAAGCAGTAGTGAGGAACAAAAATGCGCAGTGTTGGCAAATTAAATAACAGTTGCAAATTAGGTTAGACAAGCACCAAAAGTGACACAAACTGCATTCAATTTTTTATTGATAATTGCTTTGTGTTTACTTAAAAAGCAATTGTTTGGTTGATTATTTTTGTTGCCGCCTCGATTTTAATCTATAAAATTTTGAAAAGTTGTCCTTTACGTTGCTGCTTGCAATTTTAATTTAAAAGTGTGCCACGTCCGCCCGGCCGCCATTCGGACGGGCAACAAAATCTATCTTATAAACAAACGCCCATTACATAAAAAAATAATGCAATCAAAATTTTAATGGTAAAGAGAAATTTTTAACCAGCTAAGCTTAGCTGCTGCACCAGCTTTATTGCCTCCATAGCTTCTTTTACATCGTGCACACGTAAAATATGAGCGCCATTCAGTAAGGCGATCGTATTTAAAGCGGTCGTTCCGTTCAGTGCTTCTTCGGCCGTTATGCCTAATGTTTTATAGATAGTGCCTTTACGTGAAAGCCCGGCAAGCAATGGTTTCCCTAATATTTTAAAGGCTGAAAACTTTTTAAGCAACTCAAAATTTTGAGGTATTGTTTTACCAAAACCAAAACCCGGATCAATGATCACATCTTTGATGCCCGCTAACTTATACGATTCGAGTTTTTTTATAAAATAATCAAGCAAATCGGCAACAAGGTTATTGTATTGTGGATTTATTTGCATGGTCTGCGGCGTTCCCTGCATGTGCATGCTTATATAAGGCACTTTTAATCGGGCTACTGTTGCTATCATTTCAGCATCCATATTGCCGCTACTGATGTCGTTTACCATATCGGCCCCGGCAAGAACACATTGCTTTGCTATCTGGGCATAAAACGTATCGATAGAAATAAACACCTCGTTGCTTACAGATCTGATGGCTTCAATTGCAGGCAGTACCCTTTGCAATTCTTCTTCTGCCGATAAGTGCTTACTTCCGGGCCGCGTACTTTGCCCGCCCACATCAATTATCACAGCACCTTCAGCAATCATTTTTGTAGCCTTCTCAATAACGTTGCTTGTTTGAGAAACCCTGCTACCGGCATAAAATGAATCAGGGGTAATATTCATGATGCCCATAACGATTGGTTCACTCATTACCAAAAGCCTTCCTCTGCAATTCAAAGTAAACATTGCGGTCTTTCCTTTATTTTTGGAAAAGTAGTCAAATAAGCAATGCGTTTGTGCAGGCATATGACCTGTAGTTCAACAAAGCATTCACTCTTTTTAATGATCCACAAAATCTAATAAATACATATTGGAAACCTATCGCACCCAACCAGCCAACTCCCAAAAGAGCACCCGGATTTTTCTGTTACTTGCAAGAATTATTGTTGGCCTCCTATTTAT
Source organism: Chitinophagaceae bacterium (assembly GCA_026786345.1). Classification (GTDB taxonomy): domain Bacteria; phylum Bacteroidota; class Bacteroidia; order Chitinophagales; family Chitinophagaceae; genus Segetibacter. The sequence continues at coordinate 4,381 of JAJAYD010000115.1, read as the reverse complement.
TTTCTCCGGCCTGGTAAAGGCAAATGATCCACTTGGCTTGAGTTACAAGATGCAAGAGTTTTTTGAAGTGTGGGGCATGGTATCTTTCAATGAGTATACCTTATTTCTTTCGTTGGTGATGAACACCTTTGAAATTGTAGCCGGGGTGGCGGTATTGTTGGGATGGAGAATGAAAATGTTCAGTTGGTTATTATTGTTGCTGATTATCTTCTTTACAATTCTTACCGGGTATGCACAATTTTCGGGTAAAATAAAAACCTGTGGTTGTTTTGGCGATTGTATACCGTTAACCGCCTTGCAATCCTTTATTAAAGACCTCATTTTGCTGGCGCTTATTTTGGTGCTTTTTGTAAATCGATCTGTAATAAAACCATTTTTGACTTCAGCCGTAAACGGCCTTTTAATCCTGCTAAGTATCCTGTTTTGCATTGTGCTGCAATGGTATGTTATGAAGCATTTGCCTATAGTTGATTGCCTGCCTTACAAAGTGGGTAACAATATCGCAGAGAAAATGAGGATACCTGATGGGGCAGTAGCCGACAGTTTTGCTATAACCTTTTCCTATAAAAAGGCAGGCAAGGATGTTGAGTTTGATATGAATAATTTTCCTGATGATTTTGATGACAGTACCTATCAATTTGTAGAGCGTAACCAAAAGTTAATTCGTTCCGGTAATGCCACTGCTGCAATCAATGACTTTAGTTTACGATCAATGTCGGGTACCGATACCACCCTTGAGGTACTTAATCAGGGTAATACATACGTTATGTTGTTGCTGAAAAACATTGCCAACGCACACAAAGGATGGGACAAAAATGCTGCTGCCGTTGCCAAGGCTTGCAACGAAAAGAAAATTCCATTTTTTGTAGTTTCAGCGGTTGCTGAAATGGCAAGTGAGCGATTGAAAGACATACCAGGCATTTATTACCTGCAATGCGATGCAACCGTAATTAAAACAGCGGGCAGAGAAAATCCTACTTACCTGATAATGAAGCAGGCAAATATATTGGGTAAGTATGCCGATGCTGACTACGAAAAAGTTATACAGAAACTAAAGTAAGAACTACTGTAATTGAGCCATAACTATCAATTTTTGAACCTGAAACCCAGCCATGTTAGCTTACCTGGTTAAAAAATTATTCTACGGATTTTTGGTGCTGTTTGGCGTGGTAGTACTTGTGTTCTTTCTCTTCCAGGGTTTTGGCGATCCTTCCCGTTTGGTACTTGGACAAACAGGTGATTCTGCAACCATTCAAAACATAAAAAAGGAGCTGTATCTCGATCAACCCAAATGGAAGCAATTTTTATTTTATTTGAATGATGTTTCTCCCTTAGCCATACATACTACACAAGAGATTAATAATAAGCAGTTGAAAGGCATCTTCATAGGAGGGCATACCAAATTAGCGTTTAAAGTGCCATATCTCCGGCGGTCCTACCAAAGCAAGCGGAGTGTATTAGCCGTTTTATTGGAGGCGTTACCGGGCACTATGTTACTGGCATTTTCAGCTATGTTTATAGCAACCATTTTTGGTATTTTACTTGGAGTGCTCGCCGCTATAAAACAAAATACGTGGTGGGATACCTCTGCTGTTTTCACAAGTGTCCTGGGCATTTCTGCGCCTTCTTTTTTTATGGGGATTGTAATTGCTTATGTATTCGGTTTTGTGCTGAGTAACGTTACAGGTTTGCATATGACAGGCAGTTTGTTTACCATCGATCCATTTACCGGCCGGCATCCGGAGTTGAAAAATTTAATACTTCCGGCAATCACATTAGGCATTCGACCTCTCGCCATTATAACGCAGCTAACACGCAGCTCCATGTTAGATGTACTTGACCAGGATTATATAAGAACTGCCTATGCCAAAGGTCTGGGCAGGGGCCTAGTAATTTTTAAGCATGCCCTGCGCAATGCATTAAACCCGGTAATAACTGCCATTACCGGTTGGTTTGCCGAGTTGCTTGCCGGCGCTTTTTTTGTAGAATATATTTTTGGATGGAAGGGTATTGGCAAAATAACGGTTGATGCACTTGAAAAACTCGATTTTCCTATTGTGATGGGCAGCGTTTTGATTACAGCAACTTTCTTTATTGTAATTAATTTATTGGCAGATGTTTTATATGGTATTGTGGATCCCAGGGTAAGGATAAAGTAAGTATTCATGTTGATTAAATATGGATGATTTTCGACAGTATCTAAAAGCAATCGAAATCTTGTAACCATTTCTCAAATCTTGAGTTTTAGATTTGAAATAACATTAATTCTTAATATTGGTTGGTTTTGATGTTGATATTAATGGCTAACTTCAAAGTACATGAAACAAAACCATTAGTCCATGAAAACTGTATCAAACATTTTGAGCAAAAAGACCGCGCAGTTCAATGCTGTGGAGGCCGGAACAAATGTGATGAATGCCCTTTCGTTGATGAATGCAGCCGACGAAACATTCGTAATTGTTACAAAAGAGGGCAAGTATGTTGGCCTTGTTACCGAAAGAGATTATGCTCAAAAGGTAATTTTAGCCGGCAGGTCTTCTCATCAAACAAATGTAGAGGAGATTATGAATTGTAATTTACCTACTATTAGCAGCAACGACAGTATTGAAAAATGTATGATGTTGATGAATGCCTACAAAACACGCTACCTGCCCGTTTTTGACGACTTTGAGTTTAAGAATGTAATTACAATGAAGGATTTGATCAGCCTGACCATTATAAATAAAGAATATAGGGATCTTTTGAAGTACAGCAGCGATAAGGTATTCTAAACAGCAGGGTTTAAGACGAAATGAGGATTTTCAATTATTCCAAAAATATTACCGCAAGGGTCTATTACTGTACCCAACAAAATTCCGCCGCCAACATCGGTTATGGGTTCGTTAGCAATACTACCGCCCTTAATTAAAATTTCATAAGCATTTTTTGCATCTTTTACTCCCCAGTAAGCTGTGGTAGAGCTTCCAAAGGATATTCCATCTTCTTCCGGCTGCAAGCCTAATTCATAACCTTCCACATTAAAACCTATATAAAAGGGCTCGTCAAAATAGGGAGGTTTGCCAAGCAACTGCGTGTACCATTCTTTGGCTTTTATTAGGTCTTTTACCTGATAGATAATGGTTCGTAAACCCAATAGCATAATGGAGATTTATTGTATAATTACTTCTTTAATTACGTTTTCGCCCAATGCTTCATTTACCCTGCTTATGATCTTTTCTTTCTGGTAAACAAGCTCCTGTTTCAGGGGCCCCACATTTGTTTTAATAATCAAAGTATGGTTGATAATCTGAATTTTATCAGTGTATTTGGCAATGGTTTTACCCATGATCGTTTCCCATATTTCAGTTATTTGCAAAGATTGTATACCCGTTTTGAGTCGGCTCTTTTTTAAAAACTGCTTAATGGCATCACCCATTGAAATTTCTCCCATAAGTGATAAAGATAATTGAACACATTCAATTTTTTTAACGGTTTATTCAAATGGTTCAACAGTTAAATTATTTAACCCGATGTACATTTTTAAGTGAATGGCTTAAGGTCTTTGATGTTTTTGTGTTTGGGTTAGTGAAACAAAGTGCTCAAAAAATTCAGGAAGTTCTTTATCATGCGCCTATCGTTTGGTTAGCTCATTTTCGCCTTTAACAACCTGGCAGCTTTGCAATTATTCATAAAAATTTTTATAAAAGAAGCCTCACGTTTTTTTGCCACATAAACAGGTGTTTTGCGTAAACTGCTACTGTACGCAATAGTTTTTTTCTATTATGTTTGCATCCAATTAATTAGAATTATGCCTTTAATAAAAAGTATATCAGGTATCCGTGGAACTATTGGCGGTAAGCCGGGAGATACGCTTAGTCCGCTGGATATTATAAAATTTACTGCCGCCTATGGTACTTGGCTGGCAGGGCAAAGTAATAAAAAAAAGGTAGTGGTAGGCCGCGATGGTCGCATTAGTGGCGAGATGGTTCAGCGCCTGGTAATGAGCACATTGAACGCTGTAGGATTGGATGTTTTAGATGCTGACTTAAGTACCACACCCACTATAGAAATGGCTGTAAAATTTGAAGAGGCTGCGGGTGGAATTATCATTACTGCCAGTCATAATCCCAAAGAATGGAATGCCTTAAAGCTGTTGAACCAGGATGGTGAATTTATAAACAGTGCCGAAGGATTGTTGATTTTGGATATAGCAGAAAATGAGGCTTTTAATTTTGTTTCGGTTGATAAATTAGGTGTTACAACAAAAAACACCACCGCCTTACAAAAGCATATTGAGGCGGTGGTAAACTATCCGTTGGTGGATGTAGCTGCGGTTAAAAAAAGAAAGTTCAAAGTAATTATCGATGGAATAAACAGTACCGGTGCTACGGTTGTTCCGGCT
>JAJAYD010000114.1 GCA_026786345.1 Chitinophagaceae bacterium | reverse complement strand
GTATTCCGTTCCGAATTTTATGATGATCTCTTACGGTTTTAAAGTTGAAAACAATACAGCCTACGGTAGCTTCGGTTGGACCATACTCATTAATTACTTCCACCTCAATATCCTCGTTGTAGAAATAATTAAACTGGCCCGGATATAATGCTTCGCCACCAATCACCAATTTGTTGGTAATCCACTCATTGGTTGAGTAAAGGTTGATGCCTTTTAGCAACTCAAGATGCGCAGGGGTGATCTTTAAAAAATCGTATGGTGCGTTTGCTAAAAAGTTTTCATCTTCAAACACATTTACGCCTTCAGTAGCACTTATTACAACAGCTTTACCTGCCAACAATGGCATAAATAAAGCAGTTATAGACGCATCAAACGTAAAAGACAAGTGTATGTACGATCCCGTGTTATTTCCTGAAGGATCGATATAATTTGTTTGGCTGTTTACCAGGTAATGCACCAGGGAGGCGTGTTGTATAACCACACCTTTTGGTTTGCCTGTAGAACCCGAAGTATAAATAATATAAGCGGGGTCTGAAGGCAATGCCAGCGAAGAAAACCCAACATCAGCTACGTGAGCAGTCTCTAAATCAACTGCATCGATATTAAGAACATGGATATTACCAACATCAGTTAATGTGGCCTGCGAAGCATGGTCGCATATAACCAGAGCAGCATTGGTATCGCTGAACAAAAACGCCTTTCGTTCTGCGGGATAACCCGGATCGACAGGCACAAATACGCCACCTGCTTTAAGTATACCCCAGATAGCAACCATCATGTTCGTACACCGGCTAATGCAAAGCGGTATATTATCCCCAGGTCTGGTGCCATTTACTAAAAGTTCGATAGCAACCCGATCGGATTGCTGGTCCAGTTGCTTGTAGGTGAGCACCTGGTCTTTATACTTTATTGCTACAGCTGACGGGTTCTTTAGCACCTGCTGCCTGAACAAGTCTACCACCGTTACATCATTGTCTGTTTCTATTGATGTTGCATTAAAATCAACCAACAAATTTTGCTGCTCAGGCTTAGATAATACTTGCAAAGAATCGATATGCTGATGAGAACCTTCTGCTATTGATTGTAACAGCATTTTAAAGTTATCCATCATGCGCTGGATGGTATCGCGGGCAAACAGATCGGTGCAATAGTCAACAGAAAAATGCAGGCTGCCTGCAGCCTCTTTTACATTTACTATCAAATCTAGCTGGCTGTACTTTTGCTCAATTTCATAAGGTACTATTTGCAACCCAGCCAAATTAACCTGGGGCAGTTCGGGTGTGTTTTGCAATACAAACATTACCTGGAACAATGGGTTTCTGCTGGTATCTCTTTCGGTCACCACCGCATCTACTACTCTCTCAAATGGTACGTCCTGGTAATCGTAGGCATCGATTACAGTGTGTTTTACCTGATGCAAAAAGTTGATAAAAGTATCAGCGCCATCGATGGTACTGCGTAGCGCAATGTTATTGACGAAGAAACCAATGAGGTCTTCTACTTCAATTAGCTGGCGATTTGCAACAGATGTGCCCACGCATATATCCTGCTGTCCGCCATATCGGTACAACAGCACATTAAATGCCGCAAGTAGCGTTATGAACAATGTAGTCTCTTGATCACTACCCATGACTCTTATCTTTTCAACCAGTGTTCCTTCGATGGTATATTGAAGATTTGCACCACGTAAACTTTGAATGGCAGGTCGTGGATAATCTGCAGGAAGTTGGAGAGAAGTAACCTGCTGCAAACGGTCTATCCAGAACTGAAGCCGTGCCTTCATAACTTCTTTGGAGAAGTATTCGTTTTGCCAGATGGCATAATCGGCGAACTGGATAGTTAATGGCGATAGCAGCACGTGCTTTTCAGCAACATACTGCTGATAGGAAGCAATCAAGTCTTCAATGAACAATCGAATTGACCAACCATCAGCAGCAATATGATGCATGTTGATGACTAATATATTGTCTTCACTATTCAAAATTATTATATCAGCCCGCAACATGTAATCAGCCGTAAGATCAAATGGCTTTTCAACACGCTTTGCTATGTATTTATCGAGATTAGTTTTGTGAAGTAAGGAGACATCATTGATGCGTTCTAACTTCCAGTTGGATGCAGTATTGATTAACTGGTAAGGCTTTCCATCATTTTCTTTGTACACCGTACGCAGCACTTCATGACGATCAATAACACTTCTTATAGCTTTTTCAAGTGCGTCGATATTTAAAGTTCCTTTTAATTGGAGCGCAGCAGGTAAATGGTATGATTGCGTACCCTGTAATTGATGAATGAACCATAGCCTTGCCTGGCTAAATGCAAGCGGAATAAATTCAGGCCGTTCTTTTGCAAGAATAGCAGGAAGCAGATTTTTGCTTTGAGAGGTCTCAATAATGGTAGCCAGTTCTTGAATGGAGGGATGTAAAAACAACTCTTTAATAGGTAGTTCAATGTTCAACTCTTTGCGAAGCGCTGAAACAAAACGCATAGCTGAAATAGAATTTCCTCCCACACTAAAGAAGTCGGTATCGATGCTTATTTTTTCGTAGCCAAGTATGCTATGCCATAAACCGGCAAGTTGTTTTTGTAGCACGGTGACTGGTGCCGAATACCCTCCTGAACCATCTTCAATTCTTGGCGCAGGCAGTAATTTTTTATCAACCTTGCCACTTATGGTAACCGGAACCTGATCGATGCCCATTATGAATTCGGGCACCATAAAAGCAGGCAACTTTTCGGATAAAAAGTTTTTCAAAGTGCTGCTATCTACCACGTTTGAAGGCACATAATACGCCACCAATACCTTATCGTTATTAAGCTGTTTTGTAAGAACAATAGCCTGGGTAATGCCCTTGTATTGCAGCAATGTATTTTCTATCTCACCAGGTTCAATTCTTAATCCCCTTATTTTAACCTGGTCATCAATCCTTCCAAGGTATTCAATATTTCCATCGGGTAACCAGCGACCCACGTCGCCTGTTTTATACATTCTGCCACCGCCAAAAGGATCTTTAACAAACTTCTTTTCGTTTATATCCGGCCGGTTTAAATAACCTCGTGCAACCTGTACACCTGCTACACAAATTTCGCCGCTTACATTAACAGGTACCAGTTGCCCTTTATCGTTTAAAATGCGAATTTTTACATTGGAAACCGGCTTACCAATCGTAATGATATTTTCTGCTGTAATGGGATGGTCAGTAAGGGTAGCGCAAACCGTTGTCTCGGTAGGGCCATAAGCGTTTATAAAACGTATGCCTTTGGCCTTAAGCTGTAGATAAGTTAAAGGGTTTAAAGCTTCGCCTGCTGAAACTATGGTTTGCAGTGTGGCCGTATAGTCTGCTACCAACTGCAAAAACGTAGGCGGTAAAACGGCAACCTGCACTTTATGTTTACTTATAAACCCGTTAAATGCCTGCGGCGAAGAAAGATCTTCTTTTTGCGGAATGACCAATTGCCCACCGCTCAACAGGGTATTAAAAATTTCGTAGCACGAGGCGTCGAAACTGTACGATGCAAATTGAAGCGTACGTGTACCGGGTTGTAACCACAACGGGGTAGCCTGGCTATATGCAAGGTTTACCACACCACCATGCTCTACCATAACCCCTTTTGGCAAACCGGTTGAACCCGAAGTATAAATAATGTATGCCAAATGATGTGACAGGATGTTGAGGTTAAGCTCATTTGCCGGCTGGCGTTTAATTTCCGCACTGTACTCGTCAATGTTTAAAGCCTGTAAGCCGGGTAAAAGAGCAAACTTTGAGATTGTATTGTTGTTGCAAAGAACGTGAGTAGCATCACTATCTTTTAATACAAAATTTATACGTTCCTGTGGATAATCGGGGTCTATTGGTATGTAAGCGGCACCTGCCTTTAATATACCCAGCAATCCTGCAATCATATCAACACCACGCCCAACACAAATAGGTACGAGAGTTTGCAAACCTATTCCCTGTTGCTTTAAAAAGTGGGCTATGCGGTTGGCTTTTTCATTAAGCTGCTGATAGGTTACACCGGTGTTATCAAACATTACAGCTATTGCACCAGGCTGTCTTTCTACCTGGTAATTAAATGCTTCAGCCAGGTTTTTAAATTGCGGAAACCGGATGTCGGTATTATTAAAATCGACCAGCAAATGATGCTCTTCGGCTGCTGATAATATCTTTATATCTTTTACAGAATGACTATCAATTATTTGTTCGAGTACACGCTGAAAATGCCGCCCAATATTTTGGATGTATTCCTCGCATAGTACGTTGGAATTGTAATTAAAAGAGACCAGCAATTGATCATAATTGGTTACACCTATTGTAAGCGGATAATTGGTTCGTTCGTCCATTTCCACGTCACTAATATGTAAACTCCACTGCTCCGACTGTATTTGTTTATTAAAGGGATAATTTTCGAAAACCAGCAAGGTATCGAATAGCCCTGACCGTACACCTGACCACTCCTGTATGTTTTGTATAGGGGTATATTGAAACTGTTGGGCGTAGGCCTGCTCCTGCTGAATGTTCTGCAGCCAAACTGCAATTACTGTGTCATCATCAATAACAGACTTCAGGGGAACCGTATTAATGTACATTCCGACCCTACTTTCTACATTAGCAAATTCAGGTGGCCTGCCCGATACTGTAACCCCAAAAAATACCGTTTGATTGTGTGTATATGTATGCAACAGGTAAGCCCAGGTTGCCTGGAAAATTGTGTTTATAGTAATCTTATGTTCGCGGGCAAATTTTTGCAGGCTTGCGCTAATTGATGGAGATATAGGCAACACATGCTTTTTATACTCTAATACTTTTTCATTGTGCTTTTTAGCCACCTGGTTAACGGGAAGCGTTGTTCCATCTTCAACTCCCTTTACATAGGAACGCCAATAATCTTCTTCAGGCGAAGCATCCCTGTTATCAAGATAATGTATGTAATCGCTAAAAGGGTCTTCGTTAATTATGGAGAGTTGCCTGCCTGACGACAGTTTTTCGTACGCCTGTAAAAACTTGTAGAAGAGTATGTGCAGCGACCAACCATCAAATAAAATATGGTGGCTTGTCCATACCATTTTGAATGTAGTCTGATTTAAGCGAAACAGTGACAAACGCATCAATGGCGGCACCTCAATATCAAAGCCTGCAGTGCGATCGCTTTCAACAAAATTATTCAGATAGTTTTTTTGCTGCTCTGCATTAAGATTGCTTACATCTACCTCATTTACCGGTAATACCACCTGGCGGAAAACACCCTGGACGGGAATGTTAAAATCATTATTAAAAAAGGCACTACGCAAAATGCTGTGTTCAGCAATTAAGTGTTGCCAAGCCTTACTTAAAACCTCTGTATTGGGGTTGGTTAAATTGGCAAAAAATTGATTGATGTAAGCGCCTGAAGCCGGTTCATATATGGTATGAAACAGCATGCCCTGTTGCAAACCACTTAACTTATAAACATCGCTTATATAGTCGCTTATATATCCGTTATTATATGGCTTTTCAAGAAAGCTATCCAGCTCGCCGGGGCTTACAACATCGCTTAAAAAAAAGTCGGATGGTATAAAATGGGTGGCAGGTTTTTTAGCATAAAAATCGAGGAGCGCAACCAAATTATTTACAAACTGGCCGGAGAGCAATTGTATGGTTTCAGCATGAAAGTGCCTGGTACTAAATAGCCAGTTAACTTGTAATTTACCTTTACTTACAAAGGCGCCAATAGAGATTTTTTGCTTAAAGAAATTATTGGGAGCACTTTCTGCTTTCAACGAATTTTCGTCTACCTGTAACCATTGGCCGGTCGGCAGTATATTATCCAACTGGCCGAGGTAGTTAAATAATAAATCAACAGGATGACTGCCTTGTAATGCTTCTTCTTTAATTAAATATTTAAGTATACCATAGCCGATACCCTTATCCGGAATTTGCCTTACATGCTCTTTTATTCCATCCAAAACTTCAGCAAGGTCGTCGTTGTCAGATTGTAACAACAGGGGAAACATGGTGGTAAACCAACCTACCGTACTACTTACATCCACACTGTGTTGAAAAGTTTCTCTTCCATGACCTTCCAACCAAATGGTAATCGAATTGCTTTTATACCATTTCGAAAGCGTTAAATACAACGCACCTATCAGTATTTCAGTTACCTCAATTCTGTAGGCAAGCGGATCCTGTTTTAATAAACGATCCGTATAATCCTGGTTAAGAGACACGGTTACTGTTTGAGTCTCTTTTACCAATACATTTTGGTTATATATAAAGTCGGTTTGCAGTGGTTGAATGTTATCAACCAACTTTTTCCAAAATGCTTTTTGATGAAGCAGCCTGGCTGTTGAACCGTATTGAACAAGGGCGGTAAACCATTGGCGGTATGAGTAGGTTTTACGCTGAAGATCAAGGGAATTTCCACCAGATAACGTAGCCAAACCTCTTTCAAAATCTTCAAGCAGGATACGCCACGAAATTCCATCTACCGCAAGGTGATGGATGATGATAAGCACTTTGTTTGTTACTTCGCTTTCAAGCGTATTAATGAAAACAACTTTTATGATTTCACCCTTTTCAATGGATAATTGAGCCTGGTATTTTAAACTTACCTGTTGTATTGCTGCTTCAAAATTTTGCGTGTTGTTTTCTACAACTTCCACCTCAACACTTCCCCTAAAATCTCCATATTCCTGTATCCATTGACCACCGTTTTCACTATATCTAAAGCGCAGTGCATCGTGGTGGTTTACCAATGAGTGCGTAATAGTTTGTATCCACTCAACCGGAACTTTTTTATCGATGGATACCATCACACTTTGATTAAAATACGATGGCACAGGCTGTGCTTCGCTTAACCAGGACTGTTGCACCGGCAGTAAACCTGCAGGGCCGTTTAAGGTATCCTGCTCTGCTTTATCTTCTTCTTTTATCCGGTTTATTATTGCATGTGCAAGCTTGTTAATGGTTTGGTGTAAAAAAATGTCTTTAGGCTGTATAGAATATCCCAATCGTTTTAGCCTGCTTACAACCTGTATGGTTAAAATGGAATCTCCTCCCTTTTCAAAAAAGTTATCTTCTATACCTATTTGATGTACACCCAGCAAATCCTGCCAGGTTTCGGCAATTGCTTTTTGCAAAGGCGTTTCCGGTGCAACATATTTGCGGGCCGATAATTTGTCGGGCTGGTAATCGGGTAAAGCTTTTTTGTCGACCTTACCGTTGGCATTTAATGGTAACGCATCCAATTCTATCCAGATAGCGGGCACCATGAAATCGGGTAAGTACTTTCTTATATAGTCCAGCAATGATTGCTTGTTATAATGCTCACCTGGTACCACATAAGCAACCAATTGCTGTTGAAGGCCTTTGGCTTTATCGCCTGCAATAACCAACACCTGCTTAACCAGTTTACTTTGTAAAACTGCACTTTCGATTTCGCCAAGTTCTATGCGGTATCCCCTGATCTTTACCTGGTCATCCATCCTGCCCAGGTATTCCAGGTTTCCGTCTGCCATCCAGCGACCAAGATCACCGGTTTTATACAACCTTGCTCCAGCTTTATTGCTGAAAGGATCGCTTATAAATTTCTCTGCTGTCAGGTCGGGCATATTTAAATATCCCCTGCCTACCTGGGCCCCACCTATATAAATTTCTCCTGCAACGCCTATAGGAACAACATTGCCATGAGTATCCAGAATATACACCTGGCTATTGGCCAGGGGTTTACCGATGGGCATTACAGAAGCAGGTAAGTCATTAGAAAACCGGCACTCCGTAATTGTAATAGTGGTTTCAGTTGGCCCATACTCATTGTAAAACGCTACATGTTTACTCCAGTTAGCAGCTAATGCAAGTGAGCATTGTTCGCCCCCGGCGATCACCCTTTTTAATGAACCATATTTTTGTGCAGGCAAAACTTCTAAAAAGCTGGGCGTTGCATGCAAATGTGTTATGGCTTCTTTTTTTAACAGCGAGAACAATTGTTGCTGATCGCTGATAACTGCCTTATCGATCAGCACCAGTGTTGCCCCCGAAGTAAAGGCCAGCATATATTGCTCAACAGAAGCATCAAAAGCAATATTTGAAAATTGAAGGATCTTTTCACTTGCATTGATACCAAACTCTTTAACCTGGTATAAGGCTTCGTTAACCACGCTCCCGTGCTCAATCATAACCCCCTTAGGCCTACCGGTAGAACCGGAGGTATAAATGATATAAGCAAGACTGCTTCCTGTTAGCTTACAGCCAATATTTTCTTCTGGCTTTAGTTGTATTTCCCTGTTATTTTCATCAAGGTCAATTACTGTAAGGTTATCATTGGCAGGAATTACCTGCTTGTTTTTAGTTTTGGTTAGAATGAGGGCGGCGCCGGTATCGTCCAGCATGTATCGAATTCGCTCCTGCGGGTATGCGGGATCGATGGGAACATAAGCGCCTCCTGCTTTAAGAATACCCAGAATACTTACGATCATATCGGTACAACGGTCCATACAAAAAGGTACCAACGTTTGGGACTGTACACCTTTGGTTTGCAGGTAATGCGCCAGTTGATTGGCCTTTGTATTTAGCTGCCCATACGTCAACTGCCCGTCTTGAAATACCAGCGCTGTAGCCGTCGGATTTTTTGCAGCCTGTTTTTCAAAAAGACTCACCATTGTTTGGCCTTCGGCAAAGTCAAACCTGTTATCGTTAAAGGCAGTAATCAATTTATACCGCTCGTCTTCGCCTAAAATATTTAAACCGGCAATAGCTGTTGCAGGTTCTTTTACAATCGATTCAAGCAACAAAATATAATGCTGAACAAAACGATGGATGGTTGGTGGAGTAAAGAGATCAATGCAATATTCCACTTCACCTTCAATACCATTGGCCGTTTCTTTCAGGTTAAAGGTGATGTCGAACTTTGTGGTATTCTGGTGATACGGAATTTGTGAAAGTCGCAAATCACCTATTTCCAAAGCAGGAATATCCGGTGTGTTTTGTAATACAAATACGATGTTAAACAGGGGATGCCTGCTGAGATCTCTTTCGGTAACAACGGTGTCGATTATTTTTTCGACAGGCACATCCTGGTTGGCAAAAGCCCGAAGCGTGGTAGCCTTAACCCGTTGGACAAAATCGGTAAAACTTTCCGTACCCTTCACTTCGTTTCGAATGGGTAGGGTGTTGGTAAAAAATCCTATAAGATTTTCCAAATCTTCGACCGGGCGGTTTGCTACAACAGTACCCACACAAACATCGGCCTGGTTGGTGTACCGGTAAAGAAGCACATTGAATGCGGCCAGCAATGTATTAAACAACGTAACCCCTTGCTGGTTACTTAGTGCAGCTATGGCAGCGGCCAGTTGGGTTGGCAAAGTAAATTCGAGCAGTGCGCCCCTGGTGCTTTGGGTAACGGGTCTTGCAAAATCCGTTGGAAATGACAAGGGATTCAACCCCTCCATTGTATCCTTCCAAAACAGCAGTTTATTGGCTTGTTGCTGCTGACTAATGTGTTTCTTTTGCCATAATGCATAGTCAGCATATTGCAAAGGAAGCGCAGGTAACAGCACTACATTTACGCCACTATGTTGTTGATAGAGTTGAATTAACTCGCCTGCCATTATTGACATGGACCACCCGTCGGATGCAATGTGGTGGATGACCAAAACAAGTAAATGATCGTTACCACCTTCGGCAATTAAAGTAGCCCGCAGCATGTAATCGCCGGCAAGATTAAATGGCTTATTTACAAGCTGGTTGATGGCTGCATTTGATTCGATTTCGGAAGAATCGGGTATGGTTTGCCTTTCAAGCTGCCAATCATTTACACTGTTTATACATTGAAAAGGTTTACCATCTTCTTCCTTAATAACTGTTCGGAGAACTTCGTGGCGTTCTACAATTTCTTTTAATGAAGCTTCAAGCGCCTCAATGTTTAGCTCGCCTTTAAAAGAAAATACCAGGGGAATATGATACTGTATACTGCCTTCCAGTTTTTCGATAAACCATAAACGTTCCTGGCTAAAAGATAGCGGTATTAGTTCGGGCCGTTCCTGTGGTTGTATGGGAGTGTTTATTGAAGCCTGTTGTTGCTTTTGCTGAATTAAAACAGCCTGGCTGGTAATGGAAGTATTTAGGAAAATGTCAGTCAGCTCAATTGGAACACCAAAATGTTTGGCTACCTGGCTTGCCAGTTGTACCGCTTTTATACTATTGCCGCCCGATTTAAAAAAATCATCGTTTGTATCAAAATTTGACGCAGTCAAAACCTTGTTCCATAGCACTACCAATGCCTCTTGTACATCACCTATTGGCCTGGGTATCTTAACTTCAGCAGGTGCTTGTTGCTTTGCCTTTATAAGGTTAAAAATATCCTTGCCCGTTCGTGCTTTAGGGTTGCTTTTGTTAGGATTGATCATCAACTATAACGAAATTTCTTCTTTAGAATATTTAATTTTCAAATGGCAGTTTTCGCCTTTTGAATCTTGCTGCCATCCTGCTTTGTTCAAAAATACTTCAAAAGGCCTGTTCTTAGCAGTAACCTGGTAATGGGCCATTATCTCCCGGCAATTGTTTGCCAGGCAATAGGTCTTTAGTTGTTCCAACACCAGCTCTTCTACCCCACGCCCTAATACCCTGCAGCTCAATAAAAAAGTATCAAGTTGTAAGACCTGCTCTTTTTGGCTACCTAACAATAAACCTACCATTCCATAATCGCCAAACCGGTCGCTTACCTCCACAATCCAGTTCAGGTGCGATGGTTGTTTTAATCGGCTTGTTATTTCTTCTGCTGTCCGCCTGATGCCGTTCATGTTAAACTGGTTGGTACGCAGGCTTAACTGAACACTTCTGTCCAGGTCGGTTTGCTCAACATTACGCACATTCACCTGTATGTCAAGCGATTTCATAAAATCTTTCAGCGAACCATGTTTGGTTTCCTCATCTTTACGCGATTTTTCAGTTTGATACATCTGGTTGCGCTGCACATCTTCCCTGGTTGTTTTAAATACATCAAACTCCCAGGTATGGTCAACAAAACTTTTTAATTCATTCTCATCCTCCGGCAAAAACAACGACAGTACTTCCGGACAGGCCATTGACATTTGCTCAACTTCAAACTGGCTATCGTCAATAAAAATAAAACTGTTTAAACCTACATTCAACTCATTGGCTATCGCTGCAATATTTTGCGGTTTGTCGCTCCAGTTAATTCGGTGAGCAGCAATATGCTTCCTTTTCAACTTCATTGCCGGGTTTTTATCAAATACTTCCCACACATCCGGCTCATTATTTTTGCTGCATAAAACCAGCAGAAAACCCTCCTGGTATTTTTCAATCAGAAAATGCTGTACGTACTCAAAGTGTTCATTTACACTCACCTGCATACAGCCCAATTCTCCCACAATGCCTTTCCACAAGGTATTGTCGCAGTCAAGCGCAATCACTTTATACACCTTCGACCTATAAGAACGTATTTTACGGGCTATATATGTTCCGAGGGCAGCAAAATATTCCTGTGTAAAGGGAATATGCCCCATTTCATCAGCAGCTTCGTCTAAAATAGTTTCTACTTCGTAGAGGGTTGCAGCTTTATTTAGATCGAGTAAAACGAAAGGATTTTGCTGCTGTAACCAGTCTTTCAGTTTTTGATTTAGCTGGCTGATATGGTCGTTTATTTCCTGAGAAAGGCCTGCATGATACTGCAACGAAACAATACCCACCAACATGGGCACATAGTTGCGTGTTGCTGAAAACTCCAATGCCTGTAACAACTCTTCATAAGTACGGTTTAGGTAATCAACGGTACCCTTTTCAGAAAGATTACTTTTTTCGCGAAGCCAATCGTACATGCGAATGAAAATTACATTGATGCCCTTATTGGTGTTTATAATACTTGCAGGATTAAGAAGTTGTTGAAAGACCTGGTTGTAATCTGCAAATTTTACATCCAGGTTCAGATCGTATTCATCGCCCCAGTAAGAGATGTATTCAAGAAGGGGTTCGCATACAAAGGTGCCACTGATGCAAACCGGAAATTCAGTTTCAGGCGTAGTATTTTGTGTGGCAATACCAGGCTCTACAGGCATGGTCATATAATCTGCGGTGATACTTAACGGCTTAGTTGCTATTTTCTCCACCAGCATTTTAAATTCGCTAAGAAAATTTTCCATCCGCTTTTTAGTAAACAACCCGGTATTGTAAGTAAGGTTGAAGAGGAGTGAATGTTCGAGCGGTTCTATATCCAGCTTAAAGTCAAGATTAGATTGAAACAGGTTTTCTTTAAACTGGGGCAGTGGACTAATTGTTAATTGCCGGGAAGAAATCTCCTGGTCGATCTTGTATTCCGTAGCAAGTTCATTCTCAGAATGAAAATTGACCATTGTATCAAATAATGGGTTGCGGGAAAAATCTCTTGTTGCCACAAAATGCTCCACCATTAAATCAAACGGGTAATCCTGGTGTGAGTAAGCTAGTGCAAGAGTTTGCTGGCATGACTGCAGGTATTTCGACACGGAAGCTTCACCATCAATTTGAAGCGTAATGGGCAGGAAATTGATGAACAATCCAACCACCTGTTCAAGGTCAGCGTGGCTTCTGCCTGAAGTAAGTGTGCCTATAACAACCTGCTGTTGTTTGCTGTAATGCGCCACCATTAAACCATAAAGCGCAAATAAAAGATTATTTAGGGTGATGTTATGAGCAACGCAAAATGCCTGTAATTGACTGGTAGTTTCAGCAGGTAACACTGTTTGCAACAGTTGGCCTGAGAAGGTAACCACCGCAGGTCTTTCAAAATCAGCAGGGAAATTTAAAACCGGTGCCTGGTGTATTAAAGCCTGTTCCCAGAATTTATGCTGGCTTTCAATTATTGTCTTTTGCCAGGCTGCATAATCTTTATAAGTAACCAATAATGGCGGTAATGCCGGTGCTTGCTGCCGATGTAGACCAGAGAGTGTTTGAATGAAATCGTTGATGAGGATTCCTTTTGACCAACCATCGCTGATGATGTGGTGCATGTTGAAAAATAACGTATGTCGCTGCTGTGACTGGGCAATTAATATTGCTTTGAATAATGGCCCCTTTGCCAAATCGAATTCAGTAGTTGCTTCCTTATTAATAAACGACTGCAAGGTATCAGCAGCATGATGGTCGTTCGAAACATCCAATGTTTGCAAGTGAAACGGAACCTCCTCAGGCTTTAGAATTTTTTGCTTTGGCTCACCATCCTTTTCTATAAATACTGTTCGTAAACTTTCGTGGCGGTCAATTAAAAATTGCAATACCTGGTTTAAAACTCCAGCATCCAATGTGCCGCTAATTTCAAATGCTGCCGGGCTGTTAAAACTTACTGACCCGCCTTGTAGCTGGCACAGCACATACATACGCTTTTGCGCATGAGACAGCTCATACAAATCGCTGTCGGGCACTTTCTGAATACTGGTATAAGTTGACTTTACCTGGCTTTGAATGGCATTTGCAAATTGCCTGATGGTGGGGTGCAAAGCAAAAAGACTGAAATCAATTTTTATTTCGAGGCTTTTATGCAAACGCGATAGTACCTGGATTGCCTTGATGCTATGGCCACCCAGTTCAAAAAAATTGTCGTTAACACTGATGGTGTCTATTGCTAAAACTTCTTTCCAAATATTACAAAGCACTTGCTCCATTTCGTTGGCAGGTGCTTCAAATGGCTTATCGGCCGCCAGTATTGCACCAGGTTCGGGAAGGTTTTTTCTGTCTACTTTTCCGTTTGGTGTCAGGGGTATTTTGTCAAGCTGCATCCATCGGGCAGGTATCATGTAATCGGGCAGCTTGCTCCTGAGATAATTATTCAGGCTGTCGATATCAATGGATTGATCGGCTGTAGCATAGGCAATCAGCATTTTATTATTTTCTCTATCCTGGTAAACTACAACCACAGCATTTTGCACCATGCCGCTTTGCTGAATCACATTTTCAATTTCACCCAATTCAATACGGTAGCCTCTTAGTTTTACCTGGTTATCCATACGGCCCAGGTATTGAATATTGCCATCGCTGGTCCGGCAACCAAGGTCGCCGGTTTTATATAATTTTTCGCCTTCTGAAAATGGACTTGAAATGAATTTTTCAGCAGTTAACTCAGGCCGGTTTAGGTAACCTCTTGCAAGGCCTGCTCCGCCAATGCATATTTCACCGGGCATGCCCAATGGCACCAACCCGTTTTGCCTGTTGAGCAGGTAAATGCTGGAATTAGTAATTGGCTTACCAATTAAAACAGGTTGATTTTTATGTAGCCTGAACACGGTGCTGTAGGTTGTATCCTCAGTAGGACCATACAAATTTCTAACTTCAATATTATGGGTATCGAGCCCTTGTAAAACTTGTTGAGGCACCGGCTCTCCGGCCATATTTATTACAGTAACATTCTGTAAACTTACCTTCTCATTCAACAGGTTTTCAATAACCGTTGGTACGGTATTAAGAAATACCTTTTTATCAAAGGGAAGATACTTTGCAATGTGCAATCCATTTTCTACAATGCGAATAGGTTTGCCAATACGCAATGGATAAAACAGTTCGAATATGGATAGATCGAAGCAAATGGACGTGCAGGCATATACCATTTCAAAAGCATCAGGCGAAAACTCTTGCTGACACCAATTGAGAAAAGCCGAAGCATTTCGATGCTCAATCAAGACTCCCTTTGGCTTTCCAGTTGAACCGGAAGTATAGATAACGTAAGCAAGCTGATTAGGATGTATTTGTATGGCCGCTACTGTTGATGGGAATGATTCAAACAGCGTTGGATCGTCCAGTTCAATTATTTGAAAATTGCCGGTTGAAGGCAAGTATTTTTTACCCGAAACATTGCTGAACACAAACGTTGCACTTGTGTCAGTCAACATATATTGAATACGGTCTGCAGGATAGGCCGGATCAATGGGTACATAAGCTGCACCTGCTTTAAGAATGCCTAAAATTCCGATAACCATTTCAATACCTCTTTCTATGCAAACAGGTATTAAGGTTTCAGGTGCCAGTTTGAGCGACAATAAGTAGTTAGCCACCTGGTTGGAGCGTTCGTGCAACTTTTGATAAGTAATGCTTGAATCATCGTGTATCAACGCTATTGCACCAGGCGTTTGTAAAGCCTGGTGGTCGAACAAAGAAGTCATGTTTGCCTCTGCAAGTGGCGCTTGTGATGCATTAGCAAAAGACGATAATGTCTTTAACTCTTCATCGCCTAAAATATTAATACCCGAAAGCCGGGCAGTGGTATTGTTGCTGAATTGCCAGAATATTTTAAACAGGCTATCAACCATGAAACGAATGTCCGTTTCAATAAAATATTGTTGCTGGTAATCTACCTGCAAAATTAATGGCTGCTGTTTTCCATGGTCTTGCCATGTAAACTGCAATGCATGATCGGCCTGGTTGCTTGCCAACTGAAACACACTTGCCTGCAGATGGGTTCCAAAGTCGACCTGGAAATTAAATGGTTCGTAATTAACTACAACGTCGAACAATTTATCGCCGGGTAGCAATGACAGGTCTTTGGCAATATCACCTAAAATGTATTGCTGGTTTTTAAGATCATCTTTTAATGATCGGGATATATCGTTTAAAGCCTGTTGTACTGAAAACGCCGGTTGGTAAATATTTTTAAAAGGCAAAATGCCACTAAACATTCCTACTATGTTTCGCAGGTGTCGTGAACCCCTTTTGTGTATAGGAACTCCAACAACAAATTCGCTTTCGCCTGTTGCCTTTCCAAAATAAACAGCAATTGCAGCAAGCGTTAATTGCAATATTCCGGCATTGGTTTGTTGCTTAACCTGCTCCAGTAAAGCCATTTGCTCTTCGCTGGTTTCAACAACAAAAGAGGTACTTTTATTTTGAGTGGCTGAAGGTGGCGTATACTTTTTACGAAATAATTGCGCTTGCTTTTTTGCCAATTTTTGCTTCCAATATTCCCCTTGCTTTTTATACGCTTCTGATTGATAAAAATTAGCTGCCTGTTCTATTTGGGGCTGGTAAGGAGGATAATCAATTGTTAGCTCCCGACCCGAAGACATGGCATTGTAGGTATCGGCCAGGTATTTTATCCATACAATAAAGCCATATCCATCTGTTATAAGGTGGTGGTATTTACCATAAAACCAATGTTCGTTTTCAGAAATTTTCAGGAGTGCCTGGTCAGTTAATGGTGCTTCAATTTCAAAATTGAAAGGTTGATTGAAACGTTCCTGCATGTATACCAAAGCAGCGGCTGCCGGGTTAGGCTGCGAGGTAAAATCCAGTTCATCCACCTTTAAGTGTACGGTATCCTTGTCTATGTAAGTTTGAAAGTCGGCGGCCTGTAAGTTGAACCGCATATGAAAAGCATCGAAATAACGTGGCCCATCCGTAACAACTTTTTTAAATAATGTCTTGTTTAGTTTTCCCTTTAAGCAGATATAGCCCCCTACATTATATAAGGGGCTATTACCTTTAACGAGTTGATCTGTATAAACATCGTGCTGCGCAGGATGTAAAGGGATTGTAACTGTATGCATGTTTTCTCACTGACCTTTAAATTACTTTAAACGCTTACGATATTATTATCCCTTAGAAACTGTCTAAAAATGATGTTTTATTATACCAACTGAAGTTTTCCATAGCTTCATTGTTGCGTCGCAATCCTTTTATCTGTTGTAAATAGGGCATCTTCAGTTTCAAAATCAAAGTTTAAATTAAATTTAGACAGCCTCTTAGTTGATCAGGTTGGTTTGGTTAGATTTTAGCCTGCTATAAATGGCACAATTGCTTCATGTAATACTAACAGTAAAAGTGAGTGACCCCGCAAAATTGACGGGGGAGCCAAAACAATGTTGCTATTTAATTCGCCGCTTGCCTCCAAATAATCACCTTCCGTATTAACCCCGCCAACCGAACTATTATATCTGGATAGTAGTAACTGCACCTGCCTGCTTATCGTATAACAATTCTTTCTCTCCATATAAGCGCTCTGCTATCATACCCCTGTTGCGGCAAATTTTTACCAGCTTATCCGACTGAACAATTGGGTTTGACTCATCAGTATATTTTATGCTGCTGATGAACTCACACCAGGGCTCCTGGCCCATTGCATACACGTACAATTCTTTGGGGTTAAAAATATCTACCAGCGATAATCCTTTGTCGCAATCGGAGCCGGCCAACCTGCGGCTGCCGTCCATATCGCGGGCTAACTTTTTGGTAAGTAAAGGACCGTACAACCAGGTAAGCGGTGCACCATCGCACTCCATACCTATAAACATCACGTCTACATCGCCAATCTGCTTATAAATGTGTTTATACAGCCTCGATTCTACAATTCGTGAATCTGCCAGGAATAAGAGTTTAAAGTCACCAATTTTTACAAGGAAGCACGACTTGGTAAGTATGTTTAAATCACTATGCTCTCCAATAAATGGCAGACCCGTTATGGTAGCATCGCTAAACTTAATGGTTTCCATTTCATCCAGCGCAAACACATTGCTGAAACCTATATTGTCGAACATCAACTTAAGATCAGGATCCTCCAGTTTACCGCTGTTGGTGCGGGGAACGATGAGGTTTTTGATCTTGTGCCTAAGCGGTAACAGTGTTTCAAATAAAATATGGTCCTGGTGATTGTGTGTGATGAGAACATAATCAATCATGTCGGGCAGATCGCAGTCGGAGAAATGTTGCACATCAGAATGGTAACCATAATAGCTGATTAACGGATCGACTAATATGCTGATGTCTTTTGTTTCTACAAGAATACAGGCATGACCGAAATAGCGCATTCTGATTTTGTCACCCGTATACTTTTTGTAAGGCGGTGGTGGCGTTTCGGTAAAAAATGAATCAAACAAATCTTCCTTTGATGAAGGAATGCCCAACATGGCCTTGATGTAACCCAATGATTGAGGGGTCCTTTTCATTTTAGATAACTCATCAATTACCGGGTTGTCAAAGGTGATGTTTAAGTTGATCACTTCTTTTTCCTGAAGGCGCGGTGTACTCAGGCAAAACGGCCTTTCGTCATTATTGGTTAACCACATAGATATGCTTTGCATATCTTTTTTATACAACCCGCTGTTATATAAAAGTGATTCAAAAAATCTAAAGCCCGGGGTGTTCTGCCTATCGTAATACAGCTCAACATATCCTTTTAAAATTTCCGGTACTTTTTCATACAATGTTTCAAGACCAAAACCTTTTGCTTCGGTAGCAAGCATTTTGTCAAGATCCTTTATTGCCTTTGCAAACTGAACAATCAGCTCATGTTTTTCATGAGTATCTTTTTGTAATGCCTCAACCTCATCAACTCTTTTACCACCAAAATCCATAAAAGGACCACCCCGCATTTTTGGATTTAATACTGCTTCGGCATGTATAGAAGGGGCAGATAGATAAGAATCGATTATACTCAGGTGACGGTTTACAATGTTCATTGCAGCAGTTGCCGGAGAAATAAGATGGCTCCATGCATACCACTTGTCTACCAAAGGCTCCAACACTACATTAGGTTTAAGGTATACTTGCTTGTTATTCATAATTGTTCAACTTTAATATGGTTGTATAATTTGCGCGAAATAATATCGACGATCTCCTGTGCATATTTATAAATAAAAAAATGGTTGCCGGGTAACCTTTTAAAATCAACCGGAAAAGTAGATTCCTTTTGCCAGAGGTTAATATCTTCCAAGGTAAGGTCTTCGCCGGTGCCGGTAATTACTGTAATGGGAATATTTAAAGGTGCATGATCTTCATAAACGTAATTCTCAGAAAGCATGAAATCTGAACGAAGAATAGGTTCAAAATATTGAAGTAATTCGTCATTTTCCAAAATTTCGTCAGGCATACCTCCCAAATCCTTCACTTCCTGAAGAAATTCAATCTTTTCTAACAGGTGTCGTTTTTTTTCTGAGCGTGATGTGGAGGACGGGCCCGAAGTGCCGGTAATGAAAAGTTGTAAGGGTGGCTTGTGATGGTTCTTCTTTAGTTTTACTGATAAAAGATAAGCTACCAACCCCCCCATACTGTGTCCATAAATGGCATAAGGAACATCTTCAACCACGTTGCTTATTTGCCTATACATATCATTTACAAGGGCATGAATGTCTGCAATAAGGGGTTCCCGCATACGGGCACCTCTGCCAGGAGATTCAAGGGCAATCAGGTTTAAAAAGGGAGGCGCCTTTTCAACATATTGCCGATAGGAATATTTATTACCACCCGCAAAATGAAGGCAGAACAGATTTATATTTTTTTTCATAGAAACCATATCAACTTACCAGCTTTTTGGAAGAAAACCTAAACGAACCGTTTTTAACTTAAAAGTTATTTCAGCTTAGCAACTATATGACGTTAAAATGCCCTACAAGGTTGATAGACTGAGCCACAATTTAAATAATAAAATAACTGCATATAATGATTTTAATCATTGATGAGAGGCAGGTTGACGATATTCAGTAACCTATGCTGTAATTTTTTATGGAGGGAGGATTCTACAATGTTAGCTAAAAATGTAGTTCCTTAAGGTTTACCTGAACATTTAAAATAGGGGAGGCAACATGGCATATATACCGTTCTTGAATGCTCAATTGTTTCAGATACCAGGTGTTACCGTTGTATTCAATGGTATTGTTTCGGATGATCACTTTATTTAGCGGCATGTTTAACCCGACTCCTACTGCTTTTAAAAATGCCTCTTTTTGTGTCCATAAAGTATAGAATGGCGCATAATCGTAAGGGTCTTCAAAAATGAGCTTCAATTCCTCCGGAGAGAAAAGTTCTTTAAAATCAGACAGAGGTATTTCCTTTATTTCTTCAACATCAACACCCACCTCAGTTGTACCAATGGCACAAACAATGCAATTTCCTGAATGCGAAATATTAAAATGAATGCCATTAATAAAAAATGGTTTTAGAAAGACGGTATAGTTTAAATCTGCCAGCGAAACGGAACCAAGGTTATACTCTTTCAAGCCTTCTATCAACAATGCCTTTCCCAATACACTTCTGTGTGCATCTTCCCATTTTCTAAATCCCGATACCTGCTGCTGCATTATAGGTGGTAGTTGAGCAAGTAATTGTTGGTACTTGTCTGCCGGCAGTTTGTTAGTAAATGTGGTATAGAAAACGTGGACCATGCAAATGGAGAAATTGGTTGGGTAATTTCAAAGGTCAGGTGATCGTTGTAATAAACAGCCTTTGAAACCAAAAAAACCGGCAACCCGTGGTGAGTTGCCGGTTATTGTAGCTATTGAAGGCAGTAACTATTTTACAAGTGTGATCTGCTTGTTAATGATTTTTTTACCCGAAATAAGTCTGCATATGTAAACTCCTGCAGACATATTGCTTGCATTAAAATTAAACCTGGCAATTCCAGCTTTAAGATTTCCTGTAAAAATTGTTTTTAACAACATTCCCTGAACGGTAAATAATTGAAGGCTGTAATTACTTTCCTCCGGTATGTAACATTCTAAATTGAGTGAACTAACGAATGGATTAGGAAAAGCCTTAAGTTCAAGGTTTGTGATGGTGTATAAAGATTTGGAATCTCTTACAACCTTTTTACTTTCTTTTGGGGTTGGTGTGGCGGCTGCCCTTGCCAAATTTCTTGTTTCAACATAGGGGAGTAATCTGTTTCCGGGAATAGGCGATTCTATTGAAGAATCTTCATACTGCCATGCTACAGAAAGGTGATCTGCACCGGTCCACTCTTTATGAATTGCTTCAACATAATATCGCTGACCTGCAAGCAAATAAATTTTCTTTGATTTTTGAGATGGGTAACGGGTATACTCCTCTGGCAAAGTAGGAGCCGTGACCTGGGCTATTAACTGTTTTCTTATAGCATTTACATCGGGGCTTAAATACAAAGCTCCTACATCATCAGCAGCTAAATAAAAAGTATAGTTCCCACTTTTGGCAACGCAAATGTACCCTTTCAATCTTGAGCCGTAGTAATCTCCAAATAACGTTGGTGTTGCAAATGAAGGGGTTAAAGTGTTTGAAGTTACCGGATAATTGAAAGGTATTTGCGCTAAATTATTACCTGCTACACCACCCCAATAGTCCCAGTTTAAACCACCTGTACCAGGGCATATTTCAGGTACCGGAAGTTTTATCGTAATGATTATCTGTTCAGAAGTTATTTCTTCGCCATTATCTGTTATAATTTTTGCAATCAATGGATAGGTTCCATCTGTAAGATCACTCCAGGTAATGCTGTATGGTTTATTATATGCTTCTCCAATTTTTGTATCGCCGTTGTAAAAATCCACCCGGTCTACAATGCTTTCTACATCGGTTACCCTGGTTTCGATGGTAACTGAATTTGTTGCAAAAAGGACATTATTTAATGGAGAGGTTATTGTAACCTGGGGTGGTAAAATTTGAGTAATCTCCTCAAAGGGTACCAGGCGTTTACCAGGAATTGGTGCTTCCATTGTACCATCAGGTAATTGCCAGGCTACTGAAAGATGATCGCCCCCATTTCCTTCCTTGTGCAAGGCTTCTATATAATATTTTTCACCTTGTTTTAAATATATCGATTTAGATTTTTGAGACCTGGATTTATCATATTGATTAGGAGCAGTCCATCCCGAAACAAAAGCAATTCGTTCTTCATTTGCAGGATTTGCATCTGTACTTAACCATAATTCTCCATTATCATCGGATGCTATAAAAAATGTATAGTTTCCTGTTTGAGGTACACAAATAAAACCACGGACCCGTGAACCATAATTGTCGCCAAAATAGTAAGGGGTTTGAAACGTTGTAATGGTTTTAGTAGAGGACACTGTTTGATCTAACTTAATATTTGAGATTTTATGTCCGGGAATGTTCGTCCATAAATCCCAACTTATGCTACCCACATTTGCACAGCTTTGTTGTACAGCCTGGCCAGTAGTTGCTATTTGTTTATTTGAAGCAAATCTCATTTCTGAAATAGCCATCATTCTATAATAATTGTCTCGGGGCTTATTAAAAAAGTACATCTTCAGTTTTGCAGGTTTGGACCAATCTGCATTTTTATCTGCCAACACTTTTGTTTGCTGTATTGGATAGTCACTATACTTAAAAGTTATAACATCGTCCTTTGCACTTATGCTAATGGGCCATTGTCTTTTATCCATTATTTGAAACACGCCCTGATCAAAATGTGCAATAATTTTATCGTTACCAATGGCATTCAGCCCCCCATCTTTGTCTTTACCCATATAAAACCGGGCAATAGTTTTGTTCTTAAAATCCAGCACTTCAAAATAACTGCCCGCTTTTAAATCTGCCTGGTTGGCTTCATTTCCTTCAAAACTTATCTTTCCAAACAATTCCCAATCTGTCAGCACTTTGGTATTTTCCAGCGTTCTTTCAACACTCATATCAACTTTTTCCTGCCTGTATAAAACACTTACATCAACAGGTTTAAATTTATCGTACGACTGAAGACCCGATTTAACTGTCCAGTAGTCAGCAAATATATCCTTGGTTATATCAAGCTTTGGAGTGCGTGTCCAACCAGAATTTCCGCTAACCAGCGGAACGCCGTTTCTTGGAAGGCCCACCATCAGGTCAATTCCTTTCAATGTATCTTCATCCGGTTGCGGAGTATTTAAGGTTGCAGTTTGAATTTCTACTGTACTCAAACCTGATATTTTCCAACGGTGTACGCCGTTATTTATTCCTTCATCGTTATGGTATAAGTAAACGTTTCCATTTACCTCTACCACCGTACCTCCAAATACATTTCCGGCTACTTCTGCCGGGGCTTCTGCCATGCCAAAGTCTTTTTTGATAGCGCCAAACTGCCCAACAAATAAACCAGTATTGCCATCTACATGGTTCCAGATATTGGTTTGGCTTTGTTTCCAAAACTCTCCATGATAACCCCAGAATATATGATCCTTAAAAGTTAGGGCCGATCCGCCAGCTCTAAAATCGCTCTCCACTCCATTGCCATTGTCAAATGCGCCATCTCTTGGAAACTCGCCTTCATAAGAGTTTTGCGTTCCCCTGGCGGTTCGCCATAAAAATCCTGTTCCTCCTTTATTTACTGCCCCTAAATGAAATTCGTCACCATTCTTATCGTCTACTCTTCTGCAATTAAAATAAATTACTTTACCCGATTCGGTAACCGGTTCTTCGTACTGGTTATTGAAAGGAAGAGGATCATTATCGCCAAAAGTTTTTAGGTTTGCCAGGTATTCCGGTGTTGTAGTCCATACCGGATTATTTAATGCATCAAATCCGGTTAGCGCATACCTCATATGTGTTGTTGGGTAGCCAATCGTCATCTTGGAACCATCGTCGTTTAGAAAACCATATTGCCCCAACATGATGCCTGTAAACCGGATTACGCCCTCTTTTACCAATTCCACTAATTCGTATGTAACTCCGTTAATCTTTACTCTGGCATATGTTCTGCCATTGGCAAAGGTTACTATGTTTATGATCTTATAGTTGAAGTCGTAGGCAGACCCAAAATTCGCCCGCCAGTTTCTTTTTAATTTCCAGGATCCGTTGTCGGCTGCCAAAGGTTTTGAGTAATCAATTTCAAACTCAAGATAATCGGCATATAACCGGGTAGGTACATTTTTATCAACCTGCGACCGATAATTTGTTGACAACATCATGATGCTTCTGATAAAAGTTCTGTTTGCGGCAAAATGTTGGATCCTTAAGTTGCCATTATCGCCTACATAAAAACTGCCATCGGGCAAATAGGTTAAATAGGTAAGCATCTCCTTACGCACATCTCTAAAATAAAATTTGTCATTGCTTACCGTTGAATTTTTTAAATATCCACCGGGTGTACCTAATGTCCAGCTTAAAGCACCTGTTTTAGCATTAAAACCCTTTACAACCTGGTTGGTTACATCACATATGGCAATGGTGGAGCCATCGGGTGAAAAATCAAAGCCACCAACAGAGGGAATGCTTGTAATTTTTATATTCGAAGAAGATATAGTTCCATTTGTATTGACCACATACTTCTGCAAAGTGCCATCCTGAACTATCCAAAGATTATCGTTATCATCTACCCCGAGTTTTGAAACTGCGGTCATAGTTATATTTCGAACCAAAGCACCGGTTGTTTTATCTAAAACCTGCAACTCGTTTTGTGAAATTCGGCTTACAAATAGATAGTTTCCCGTTTTTTGTACTGCCAATCCGGAGATGATTGTACCTGGTGCATTTTTGTAGGAGATTGCTGAATAGGTAACATCGCTTGTATTGTCCCATTCCATGTGGATGTTTACTCCCTTTGAAAACTTGATTTCTGCGTTGTTATTGATGTTAGAAGCAAAAACAAAGGTTTCCGTGTTTTCAAAAGGGTCGAAACCTGCCCAATACACTTTATTTCCATCAGTAGCTACGAATGTTGTGTTTGAACCCGTAATACCCGTTTGCCCAACCCATGTTTTTTTTGCAGGCGAAGCAGTTTTAAATCGAAACTCTGCCGGCCAACCTTCAGCATAGCCACTTGCTACAAATGCATCATTACCCGATACTATTACATTTTGTACGCCGTCAAAATCAAATACCCTGAAACGGGTATCTCCATTACCTGCTGAAGAAGAATTTCCGATGTAGGCTCCTTCCCACTCGTATTTTACATTAGAAGTCAGCACCTTGATTTCTATGTCGCTATCTACAACAGTTTTAGCCTGGTCATCAAGACCATCCCATTTTGCGGTATTGGTACCAGCTTTATACTTAACCCCACCCCAAAGTGTCCGGAGTAATGTACCGTCTTTTTTGTATACCCCAGCACTGGTAGGAGAAGCACTTTTTAAATCAAACGAAAATGATCTGGAGATTGATTTTTGAGTTTGAGCCTGAGAAACGTTGACGAACAGGCATAAAGCGGCAAAGAAGTAGGGCAGTTTTTTAAGTTTGGGCATAGAAATTTTTGTTTTTGAATGATATTCAAAAGCAAACTCTTTTTATTATAAAATAATATAATATAAAGTTATCGCATGTTAGTTGAGATAATTTTTACACGGATATTAGGAGAGGGTGGATTTCTTAACGATGGCGAAAATAATGAGCCGGAAACTAAAATACAATTTATGAACAACCCAAAAGGAACGAAAACGTCACATTTATTAAAGGGTAATGTTTAAACGTTTCAATTTAAATTAAGTACTGATGAATGGTGTGGATAAAATATTTTTTTTAGTGTGCAACCTTTTAAAAAAAAATAATCAATAAAAAAACTCCTTTGGTTTCAAAGGAGTTTTCGAGATGCAATTTTGATATTATAATTTTATTAAATTTTGCGTGGTACTATAATTAAGGGATTTGATAGAAAATTTATACATGCCCTTTATAATAATGCCTGTTTCAAAATGGTCTTTTAAATCTCCACCGGCATGTTTTACCTGTTTGGTAGCCATTAGTTGGCCTACATAGTTAAACAATTGAAAATTGTATTCTCCTTTGGGCAGATTGTTTACTAATACTTCAAAGCCTTTATCTGGGATTGGATTGGGGTAAACATTCAACTTGCCAGTTTGCTTATCTATAAGAACCCTTACAGTTTTGGTATACTCATATGTACCATCTTTATTTACCGACCTGATACGATAGTAATTGTAAGTATTGACCGGGTTATTATCGTACCACAGATAGTTATTTACTGATGTAAATGTCCCTACCGGCTGTACAACGGCGATCTTATCAAAATTTTGTCCATCCACAGACCGTTCAACAATGTACTTGTCAAGATTGAGCTCGTTTGTTGTTTTCCATTCCACATTTACCCCATTGTTATATTTGGTAGCATTGATGGAAAGTAAAGAAAGTGGTAAGGTTTTCAACTGATCGAATACTACCTTAAAACGATCCTGGCGGTAACTTTTAGGATCGGACGTTACTGCAAATATTACTACCGTTGGACCATCAATTTCTACAGGTATTTCTGTGTTTAGATAACTATCTATTAAAAATGCATGAATTGAGGCTGATGTATTAAAATCTGAAGCATCGAACTGCCACTCATAAGCCTGTTGTTTCATATTGGTCATGCTTAAATACAAAGTATCGTTGGCTTTTGGCAAAGGCCTGCTCTCGATACTTAAATTTTTTGCATTCCGGCTTAATGAAAGATTTTCTTCAAAGTTTGAAATGTCCTCGGCATCATCGCCATTAACTGTTTCAAGATATGTATCGTCGAAACGAGATAAGATACCATCTGCAAGATTTCTTTTACCAGTATTGTTGTCAACATAATACAGGCTTGTATATAATTTTGGTGTAACAGTTGCCCCTCTAAAGACCGCAGGATTGTTAACCCGTGATTTATCGGCTTCCGTTATAACAAAGTTGGCTGATGTTGTTCCCTTTTTTGCTTTTACTATAAAGGCCTGCCCACTTTGAATATCTGTTGTAGCCTTAGAAGTTCTTACACTTTTTATTCCCGTAGCATCTACTGTTACATAGCCGCCCTTGTTACCCACATTAGGATCCCACATTGTATAATAATTTTCGAACTGAGTACTATTGGCTTCTTGTAGTTTATTCCAATTAAGAGGCGAAGCATAAGGATTTGCAATCGCACTGTTCTTTCCATCATTCAGTAAAGAACTGTAATTAACGGTACCGGTAACTACAGAACCTGTAGCCCGTAAAATTGTGTTACCTGATTGGTTAGGGCCGTTGTTGAGATCAATACTTCTGTCGCCAATAACATATAGCAGGTAACTACTTTTGGCATCGAGTTTATTTACATTGGTATTAGCAATAGGTATCCAAACAGGGGTATTAGTTTGCCAGTTGAAAGTAAACAGCGACGCCTGTCCTGTTGTAGATGCATCAAATCCGTTAGAGCCTGAAACGGAGCCTGTAATATGCGTTCCGTAGCCTTGTGCAGGATTTATATTGTGTTTGGTGTTGGTATTGTGAACGCCTTCCTGCCAATTGTCATTTATGGTAGCGTTGGAGTTGACCGATGGCGCCAACAATTGGTAACCTGCATTTTCTTTTGCCGGCAGGTAACGCTGTACTTCCACATCGCCTGTAATTGTACCGGTAGACTGTCCAATAATGCCAGTGCCAGTAGAGTCAGACTGAACAATCATTTTTGCACCTTGTAGAATTGTTATGTCAACTCCAATACCATCATTTACCCTTATCATTCCACCGGGCTTAACGTTTAATGTTGCATTTGTCTCAATAACCAGGTTATCAGTTAATACATCCGTCGTGATTACAACATTATTTCCGTCTTTAATGATAATGCTGTTTGCACTTGTATCGGGAAGGGTTGTTGAAGGTTCCCAATTCTTATTATTGTTTGAAAATTGCCAGGTGGCTACATTGCTCCAATCTCCGTTTGAAATTGATTTGTAATAAATCCCTGGCTCTTCCGCTCCAAAAAACCGCAACTCTTGTATACTTACATATTTTGAAGTCTGGTAACCGTTGTTATAAGCATAAAATCTAAAATACTTTGGATTGGTTGCATCTGCTGTTGCTTCTGCCTTATTTTTTGTGGTAGCAGTGTAATCAGAAAAACGGAAGGTGATGGTACCATTTGAATAGTTCATTTCAAAGTCTTCCCCTCTTGAAGCATATACAGTTTTTGATGTAGTTCCCCCACTTAATACAACATTGTTTCCTCTTAAATTGTAAGTACCACTTTGATTTGCAGATTGCCTGAAATCGAACCTGGCAATTTGCCTGCCGGCTCCATCCACAACATCTAAAAATGAAGCAGCCGATAAATCAAATTCACTCATTCTATTGTATTGGTAATTCATTTTTCCTTTTAAACTCCAGTCATTCAATTTGGTGTTATTTCCCAAATCGCGTGAAAATGTGGCGCTGTTTCCTTTTGGCTGGTTAAAAATAAATTCAAGATTTGCGGGTTTAAATTTATCGTAGCTGGTATTGCCAACAGAGATATTAGTACCGCTTGAATTGGATTCAGGAACTCTGGTCCAGCCATGAAAATTGTTTGGCAGCGTGCTTAAATTCCGTGTAATACCTTCAAGCAAATCAACTCCTTGCTTTAAAAAAATATTTTCTTTTAAACGGGTTGCTGTTTGAATTTCTACTGTACTCAATCCTGATATTTTCCAACGGTGTACACCGTTGTTTACTCCTTCATCATTATGGTATAAGTATACAATTCCATTTACCTCTACCACCGTACCTCCAAATACATTACCTGCTACTGCTGCCGGAGCTTCTGCCATACCAAAGTCTTTTTTGATAGCACCAAACTGTCCAACAAATAAACCGGAATTACCATCAACATGGTTCCATATATTGGTTTGGCTTTGTTTCCAAAACTCACCATGATAGCCCCAAAATATATTGTTTAAATAAATGGAGAATGATCCTCCGGCCCTATTGGCACTTTCTACACCGTTGCCGTTATCGAATGCTCCATCCCTGGGAAACTCCCCACCATAAGATCGTTGTGTCCCTCTTGCAGTCTGCCACAAATAAGATGTATCACCTTTATTAACTGCACCTAAATGGTATTCATTACCAATACTATTGTCTATCCGGGAGCAATTGAAGTATATAAGTTTGCCACTTTGGGTTACAGGATATTCATACTGGTTGCTGTATATTTTAGTGTCATTTGTACCTGCATTTACGTTTGACAGATAAGTGCCTGTACCTGACCACAAAGGATTGTTACTGACATCGTAGCCAGTTAATGTATATTTTTTGTAAGCACTTTGATTTTCCATTACCATCTTTGATCCGTCCTCGTTTAAATAGCCATACTGACCCAACTTAATGCCGGTATACCTCACAACTCCGTTGTTAACTAACTCCACCAGTTCGTACGTAACGCCGTTTATCATAAGTCTCCCATATGTTCTGCCATTTGAAAATGTTATAATGTTTTGTATCTTATAAGTACTGAAATAAGTTGATGTGATCTTAGCTCTCCAATTTCTTTTGAGCTTCCATCCTGTAGTTGCGCCAAGTGCTTGTGTGTAATCTATTTCAAACTCCAAATAATCGCTAAATAAGCGTGTAGGTTGACTTTTAATGACCTGCGATCTGTAATTGGTAGAAAGCATCATAATGCTTCGTTTAAAGCTGCGATCTGCATTATAATGTTGTATCCTGAAATTAGCCCCATCCCCTACATAAAAACTGCCATCTGCCAGGTAATGAAGGTATGTAGGCATTGTGATTCTTACATCTCTAAAATAAAACTTGTCGTTGCTTACTATTGAATTGCTAAGGTAACCTCCGGGTGTTCCCAATGTCCAGCTTAATATTCCGGCTGAAGTTGAATAGCCTTTAACTACCTGGTTTGTTATGTCGCATACCGCAATGGTTGTTCCATTGGGCGAAAAGCCAAAGCCACCAATAGTTGCAATGCCTTTAATGGTTACACCTGTAGTTGTTATGGTTCCATCAGAATTAACCTTGTACTTTTCAAGTGTTGAGCCATGTGCTGCCCAAAGGTTATCGCTGTTATCCATGCCTAAATAAGTAACTCCAGAAATTGTCAATGTTTGAAGTAAAGCTCCCGTAGTTTTATTTCTTACCTGCAATTCATTTTGCTGTGAACGGCTTATAAATAACTTATCACCTACTTTTTGCACAGCCAATCCTGATACAATTGCATTAGCCTCATTTTTTACTGAAATGGCGTTGTAAGTAACGTTCGATGTATTATCCCATTCCATGTGAATGTTAGTGCCACTGCTAAATGTTACTTCTGCATCGTTACTTACATTGGTTGCAAATACAAAACTCTCTGTATTTTGGAATGGATCAAATCCGGCCCAGTATACTTTAGTTCCATCGGTAGCTACAAAGGTGGTATTACTTCCGGTTATTCCTGTTTGACCAACCCAAACCTTCGAATTTGCTGTTGCCGTATCAAACCGAAATTCAGCAGGCCAACCTTCTGCATAGCCACTTGCTACATAGGTCTTGCCTCCTGTGCTGGTAACACCTTGTAAACCGTTATCGTCAAAGATTCGAAACCTTGTATCACCGCTACCTGCTGATGATGAATTTCCGATGTAGGCTCCTTCCCACTCGTATTTAACATTAGAAGTCAGCACCTTGATGTCTATTTTGCTATCCGCCACCGGTTGACCTAAATCGTCAAGACCATCCCATTTAGCTGTGTCGCTTCCTGCTTTGTATTTTACGCCACTCCATATTGTCCGGAGTAATGTGCCATCCTTTTTATAGACACCCGCACTGGTAAGCGCTTCGTTCTTTAAATCGAACTTAAAAAGAATTTTTTTTGAACTTTTAAAGCTTGCCGACTCTATAACTTGTGAAAAGGAGCTTAATGCAACGAAATGCAGAATAATTAATAAAATAAGCTTAAGGAGATTGAACATAGATACTGGTTTTAATTTGGCTAAAGCACATTTGTTACTGCGCCTTAGTGTGACCGTATCTAAAAAACTCTCTTACAAAAAACTTATTTTCGAAGCAGGGTTATCCTAATGCCCAAATCAGACAGAATTAAAAATGGTAATTTTCCCAATTTTAGAGACCAAATCAATACCTGGTTGATTAGTATGCATTTGTAAAAATTTGAGTGAACGAAATAAAAAAACCCGGAGAAAATCTCCGGGTCTGGTAGTATAAAATTCCTAAACTGGCTACTAAAATCTTACAAGTGGAACGAATATAGAGTTAGGAACTCAAAGTAAAATTCATTTTTATGCAGATAATCAAAACTTCTAACAGTTGGCTGAAGCATTTAGTCAGTATAGGTTGGTTTAACTTTTAAGTCGCTTAAAAAAATACCTTTTAATTTTAAAGAACTCATTTTAAGATTTCCTATAAGCCATTTAAAAAACATATTCCAGTACTTTCTTTGCTTGTCCAGCATAAGCCCTAAAACACTACATGTAAGCAACACAAAGAGTATAGCCACCCAAACATTATAAAATACAGGGTTGTTTGAAAACAAAGCCTGCCATAGAATAAATAGGGGAAAGTGAAAAACGTAGATTGGAAAAGTTAGATCAGCCCATTTTCTAACCCATGAAACAATACGATTATTAATTGGTACTTCATGAAAGCCGGGCATAACCCACAAACCGAATGCAAAACAACAACCAATTACAAAATCGGTAAGAAATTGACTGGCGAAATGAAAAGGATAGGTACCCAATGGATATGGAAATGGTACTAAATATCGTACAGCAAGACCTGCAAGTATAAAAGCAATAATCATTAAAACTATTGAAGTTGATTTGCTGATTGCTTGTTTTGGAATACGATAGGCAAAATAACCCAGCAGCCAAATAGGCATCATCAGTAATATTTTGGGGCCTGCAATTAAACAAGCCAACAAAGGAAGAATTAACGACTTCTTGCCCGCTCCTTTAAAATAAAAGAGACCAAAAATTGCGTAGTACCAAAACTCAAAACTTAAAGACCATAACGGCCGGTTAATGGGTGGCGCAGAACTAAAAAACCATATTTCATTTATAAAAGCACCCGTGATAAAATACCTTGGTAACGAAAATCCCCTTGAAAATTCGGCTTTTAACGAAGGAGATAAAAAATAAACGCCTATTTCCACGATGGCCGTAACAACCAGGGCCGGGATTAAAACTGAACTCAACCTACTTAAACGTGCCTGGGCATAATGAGAAAACCCACGGTTGTTATTGCTTGTGGATAGTCCGATTACATATCCTGATAAAACAAAAAAGATAATAACGGCAGTGTGTGCCCCGTCAAACGGTTCATTTGGGTTATGCTTTTTTATGGGATACCATAGATCTTCTGCATGACTAAAAAATACGGTCAAAGCCGCTCCCAATCTTAAAAGATCCAGGATAATGCTTGTTAAACCACTAATGCCCTTTTTCAATTAACTGAATAGTTATAAGTTATTAATGTTTGTTTGGTGGAGAAAGCCCTAATTTATAAAAACGACTTCCCTGATTTCCTTAAGCTTAAAACTTAAACCGATTCAAATACTTTGGATATACGAAGTGTGGCACTTTTGTTTGGGGGAGCATGTAAAATTTGCTGAGAGAAGGTTGATAATATAAACTCTTGAGAAAGTCGGTTTTCGGCATATATTCTTGCGTTGTGTGCTTTTGCCGAATTATCTGATGCTACTGCCAGGAGAATTGCACTGTTAAACACCATTTGATCCTGGGGTACAATAACATAACCCATGTCGGATGTTTGCATAAGTTTATACAAACTAGTACCAGGGTTTGCCATTACAATGGATACACCCCCCACGGCTAATATGGTGGACAGCTTTGAAGGTAAAACAAGGTCACTTGCATTACCTTTTTGAATAACCAGGTGAACATCGGCCATATTTAAAAACTGGTTGAAAAGATGGTATGGCTGGAGAGGTAAAAAATAAACGTTGTTAACGTTCAGCTCTTTTTGTAGTGTGATCAATTTTTGTTGATAGGGGCCGTGACCACAAATAACAAATTTGACACCAGTTGTAAATTGCAATTCTTTCGCTGCATGCAAAATCATTTCAAGCCCTTGCTTTTCACCGATAGCTCCTGAATAAAGGATGACTTTATCGGTGGCTTCAAACCCAAACTGAATTTTGAGTGTTGTTTTGTCCGGTATAGGATAAAATGCATTTACATCAACCCAATTTGGAAAAAAGCTGGTTGTCTTTTGACATATATTTTCCAGCTTTTGCATCATACCACTGGAAATTGTGCTGACAACATTTGCCTTTCTGAGTATTAATTTTTCGACCTTAAACAACAGGTACAATAAAGATGAAGATTTTATCATTCCTAGTTCCTTTGCTGCATCTACCTGTAAATCCTGCACATGATAAATGAATGTTGCACCTTTTAATTTTTTATATAAATAGCCTAAAAGTCCCAATGTAAAGGGAGGAGCAACCGTAATTACATAATCGAATTTCGTTTTAAACAGCAGTGGAAAAAGAGCAAAAAAAGTGGAAACAAATATGGAAAGATCAGATAGCAATCTTTTAAGCCCTGTTGGGTTTTGAGGCACATAGTGCGGACAACGAATGATTGACAACGGATGATCACCCTTACTAATTTCTTTTCTGTACCAATTAGCCGACCTGGTATACGGCTCCTGAACCCTCCACTGTGGATAATAAGGATAAGTTGTGATAACCGAACATTCGCATCCATGATTCGCCAACCATTCAATCATTTCACCATTGTACTTTCCTATGCCGGTAAGTTCGGGCGAATAATTACCCCCTATCAACAAAATTCTTTTTTTCAATCCTGTAACAATATTTTGACTTGCTTTCAAACTTTCTGCTCCCGTATTTTACAATAAACCTGGGTGAAATATGACATTTTTAAAATTGCAAATGCCAATCCCCTGCCACCATCTCTAAAACCACCCAACAAAAAGAAACTTCCTAAAAAATAAGCTGGCCCAACAAATGGGCTTTTCATCAGGGCGTATTTTAATCGTTGTTTCCATGTCCACGTTGCTGCTATTGCGCCGTTGTTGGAAGCTTTAAGAAACCTGGCTGCTTCCCATCCAGCATACTCATTATGCTTTATTACATAATGCGATACCCCCCTAAAGTCCTGGTGATCTATTTTACTTTTAATTATCCCAACGTCGCCATGTAACTGCGGATGCTCATGTACTTCCATGTCTAAATTGCTCCATTGGTTTTCATCAATAAGCTCATACTCTCCGGAACCAACTTTAAAAAGAGCCAATTTTTTTAAGGGATAACCTCCCTTTAGTTC
Organism: Chitinophagaceae bacterium; assembly: GCA_026786345.1. GTDB lineage: Bacteria > Bacteroidota > Bacteroidia > Chitinophagales > Chitinophagaceae > Segetibacter. Next base: position 32,694 of record JAJAYD010000114.1, on the reverse strand, counting down.
TTTACCTAAAAAGTAAATTGTATAGTTTAACCAATAGCCCGCTTTATCCGATTGCGATAATTTAGAGCGGAGTTCGCTTTTAAAATCTTCATTTATGTATTCATCGGCATCTAAAAAAAGGATCCACTCAGTTTGTAAAGAATAGTTTCTTAAAAACCAATTCCTTTTTTTAGGAAACTTACCATCCCACTTAAAATCTACTACTTCAATACCATGCTGGTTTGCTATAGCCCTGGTTTGATCGGTACTTCCAGAATCTATTATTACAATAGACTTTACAAAATCGTTTCCTATGGCCGCCAAACATCCCGGAAGATTTTTCTCCTCATTTTTAACAGGAATTGCGATGGTTACATTAAGCTGATCACTCATTGTTTGCTTTCCCGGGTAAACTCTTTTAATGGATTCAAGGATGAAATGGAGTCGTTTATTGGACTAATCTGTGAGTTAATTGTAAAAGCTCTTTCTTTTATAGGCATGCAGGGATGCCCGGAGCATACCATCCATGCAGGCATATTTTTAGTAACTACCGATCTTGCGCCAATAACACATCCTTCGCCAATTTCAATGCCGGGATGAACGAATGCCTCGGCCGCCACCCATGCGTGGTCGCCTATTGTAATCGGCATCGTAATTAAGCGAAATCCCGGATCGTTATAATCGTGGGTACCTGCACATAAGTGTGCACCCTGAGATATAACCGCCCTTTTACCTATGCTTATTTTTCCCTGCGAATATAGAATAGCGCCGTTGGCAATACCACATTCATCGTTCAGTACTACATTCCATGGAGCCCAGATTTTTACACCAGGGTAAACATGAACGCCTTTACCAACTTTTGCTCCGTATAAGCGCAAAAGAAAACACCTGAAAGCATGTAATGGCTTAGGGGACATCCTAAAAAAGACAGCGTAAATAATATTCCAGGTCATTCTGCCTATTCTATTTTTAAGTGAAAAGGAGGGGCCGGTATGAGTATCTGTATTATGCACGTAAAATCAGCTCTAAAAAAAATTACTCGTCTTTTAAAACTTTGTACAAGCGACGGGCTGCGGGTTGTATTGCAAAATTTTCGTAAAAACATTCTTTTGCATTTTCACCCATCTGTGTTTTTTGATCGCCGGTAAGCGAATTCCATTGGTCTAAAAGATCCAGAGTGCCCTTTAATGTATTTGGTGCAACAATACCTGCTTTATGTTGCTGTATCTCCCGCCAGGTATTAACCTGGTTAGAAATTAATACAGGCTTGCTGCATGCAAGGGCTTCAATAACTGCAATTCCAAAATTCTCCTGGTGACTTGGCAAAATCATTGCTTCGCAATTGTAAAATGCTTCCCATTTCATATTGCCTGAAAGCATACCGGTAAAAACTACTGAATTGGTAAGGCGTTTGGAAGATGTAACCATTTTTGCCATTCTAATTCCATATGCACTTTCCAGGCCCGGACCTGCAATAACCAATAACGGCAATTTATTATCCTGCCCTTCCATCGGCTCAAACAGTTCAACTGTGGGAGTTAACTTTTTTAAGGCTCTTTTCTGTTGAAGAATTTTATCATAAGCTTTTAGTAAAAGATCAACGCCTTTCTTATTATGTATCCTGCTTAAGAAAAGAAAAAATGACTTGTTTTTTAATAAAGGAAATTTGTTGTAAAACTGCTGAGTTGTAATTGTTTTAAATTGAGGTGGTTCCTGTATGCCATAACCAACATTTAATTCCTTTTTAGGCTTATAAGTTTTAAAGGTTGTCCGGGCCAAAAGCAGTTCTGTTTCTGTAGTAAATAAAACACCATCTGCCCTTTCTATCAGTTTGCTTTCAATAAACCTCCAATAAACGTTATTTCGTAAGGCTTTAAATTTTCTACCTGAGGTTAATTGAAAGTAAGGATCCAACATACCATGCGGCATTACAAATAGCCTGGGAATTTTTTCGCCATGCTGTTTTTGAAGGGATTTTATTGCTTTTAAAGTTGCAAAACCATTATACAGCCATAACCCATGTACAATAATCACGTCGAAACGCATAAGATTATTCTGCAACCACGGAACTAATTTATTGTTGTAACGCCATGCAGTTTTGCCTGATCCGAGCGCATAAATTTTAAAATTGTCCTTTTTTATAAAGGATTCCTGCGGATCATCCAGGCATACTACTTCGTTGTGTGCACCTATTTTTTCTAATTCAGGTATTGAATTTCTTATGCCCTGGCACGGCCCTCCCGAGGCAGGGTTCATACTGGCTATAATACGTAATATATTCACTTAGTAAAGGGAGTTTTTACGGGCAGCTATACCTCGGCCAAACAAGAATTAGTAGATAATGAATGCTGCTTTAGGAGCCAATGGCCCAATACACTCCATTTCCAAACCCTTGTCCAGTGTTGGTTGCCTTGTTCAAATTTTTGAAGTTGCAATAAAGGTGCTTTGATGCCTGTAAATTCGACAGCAGCCTTTAAGCCCTGAAGCGTAAAATCATATAACGGGCCTTTAATCCAATCTTCCATGGGCAATGCAAATCCTTGTTTGGGACGATTGTAAACTTCAACCGGTAAAATATCGCTGAATGCTTTTACGAGCAGTGGCTTAACACCTATGCCCTTTTTATATCTCTGGGGCAGGCTCAGCACCTCCTCAACCAATTCATGATCTAAAAATGGAACCCTAAGCTCTAAACCAACAGCCATGCTCATTTGATCGCTATCACGCAACAGCATGGGACCCATATATCCCTGCATTTCAGCCCAGGAAATTTTACCCATTGTGTCTAAACCGTGGGGCATATTTAAGATAGAAGGAAGACCGTTCCCAAGCCCATTTTCTTTGAGTTGCTTAATCGACATAAATCTTCTTCTCGAAATTGTTATTTCCTCGGGAGATAAATGCTCAATTCCTCCTAGTTTTTCTTTTGCACTAACTGGTAAAAGATTTAAAATTAATTGTTGAACCGCAGGAGGTAAAATACTTAATTTATCGATGACTGGAACACTTTTAAAACTTGGATAACCTCCAAAGAGCTCATCGCCGCCCAAACCAGACAGGGCAACTTTTAATCCAGTTTGTCTAACAGCCTTCGATACTATAAAAGTGTTAATTGCATCAACCGAGGGAACATCGAGGCATTCTACAGCTTGTTGTACAGATGAGAGGCAATCATTTTCAGTGATTTCCAATTCAAAATGCTCAGAGCCACAAAGCCTGGCTACTTTTCTGGCAATCAATCGCTCATCAAAACCGCTTTGAGGAAAACCGACTGTAAATGTTTGAAGATTTTTACCTAAAACTTTACCTGCTACCAAGGCTACAATACTAGAATCAATTCCTCCACTTAAAAATGCACCCACTCCTACATCGCTTATTAAATGTTCTTCAATGGCTGTTGTAACTAACTTTTTAACCAGGCTTGTTGCCTTTATTTTATTCTTAACGCCGGTATTTAAAAAATTGTTTTTAGGCCACCACTGCTCCTGAATTATTTTGCCATCATTCGAAATTTTCATGAAACTTCCGGGCAAAAGGGCTTCAACATTTTTAAATACCTGCCCACTTGCAGGTAAATGTCCAAATCCAATGTACTCACTTAGTGCCCTATCGCATAAGTTACCTGTAGTATTATCAATTAATGCAAGTATCTCTGAACAAAATGACAGATCGCTTTCAGATGTTTTTACCCACAGTGGTTTTATTCCAAGCCGATCGCGAACCAAGAGTACTGATTTATCAGATTCGTCGTACAAAGCAAAAGCAAACATTCCTTTCAATAGGTTTAATGTTTCCAATCCTTTTACTTTAAATAGCTCTAATAGTGTTTCTGTATCTGAATTACCGATCCAATTAAAACCTGGAACATAAGCTCTTAACTTCTGGTGGTTGTATATTTCTCCATTAAAAACAATGGTATACCTGCCGCCATTACTATGCATTGGTTGATGACCTGCCGGTGTTGGCTCTAATATTGCCAACCTGGTATGGCCAAAATAAATAGTTTTTTCGGGGTTAAACCACTCTCCATTTCCGTCTGGTCCTCTATGTTTAATATCTTCCAAAGAAGGGAGCTCACAAAGCTGTTCATTGAAACTTATTTTTCCAACTATACCGCACATCTTATTCGGGTTTTGATCAAAGCGTTAACTTCCAAAATAAATTAATAAAACAAACCTAAACGAAGGCTCTTTTTTTAGAAGAAATTTATAAATAAAAATGAATTATAAATAAAAGTGTATAGACGGAAAAATTAAAAATTTGTTGAAAGACAATGCCTTAAACTTTTTTAATTTTGTTTATACAAATTAAAATATACGGCATGAAAACTCAATCATTTCTATACCAAAAATACAGACCAATATAATGGGGATTACAAATGGACCTTTATAGTTTTCCTGAGGTGTTAATGCTATTTTTGAATGGGTTGAAGTTTCTTTACCTTTTAATTTTTGCCCTTGTATTACTTCTAAATAGATATTTTCAATCTTATCCAATGCATATTCTGTATTGAACCTTAAAGCATTTATAAGACCAGAACTAACAATTTTGTTTCTTTCTTCAGTATCGAGATTCAAAACTAAATCAATAACCTCTCTGGCTTTACAAACCCAGTCTTTAACTAAACCCGGATCTGCAGGCATGCGCGGAATTAAAAAAGCAGCGGTACCCGCAACTTCTGTCATAGGTGCCCGGTTAGTTGTTAGTACCGGACACCCCGAAGCCATAGCTTCAGCAATTGGCCATCCAAAGCCTTCGGCCAACGATGGAAATAAAAATAAACTTGCGCCATGATAAGCCAGTTTTAGTCCATTGTCGTCAATATCGTTTAAAAAAAATATATCGTTTTTGTATGGCGATTCATTCCGTTGGTCAATTAACGATTTAGACGGCGAAGATCCTACTAATAATAAAGGCAATTTGTATTTGCTGTCCTTTCTCCACCCACAATAAATTTCAATTACACCCCCACGATTTTTATACCAATTGTTTCCACCAATATGCAAAAGATACCCTTGAGATAAATCCCTATTTATCAAAGTACTGAAATGTTCCCTTGCTACATAAACATCTCCACACTCAAAACACTGGTTCAATCCGTTATAAACCACCTCAGAAATTTTTGGAACGCGACTAAGAAATTTATGTAAATCGTACCGGGTATTTTGAGAAACGGAAATAAAATTCCTCCCTTTTACATATCCTTTTCTGATAATTTTTTGATACAAACGCCCTGTCCAGCTTGTGCGATTTTCTGGTACAGTTCCCAGCGCAGAATGCTGAGCCAAAAAATCATGACAATGTATTATTTGCAACCTGTTTTTTACCAGGGGTACCCATGGCCCAAGGGCATGGTCGGTAAAAACGAATAAAGTATCCACAGGTAACTTCTTTAACCTGTTTTTTACTTCGAATGGAAAAATTAAAAACTGGTCAACATATCCCAGCCATTTTTTAAAACTTTTTCCAAAAGGTAATTTATAGACCCGGCTTGTTGGAGTCCAAATTTCAACTGTGTGACCTCTTTTAATCATACCATCCTGAATCATTTTTGCATAACGAGGCATACTCTGTTGCGAAAGAAATTCAGGATGTGTAAATAAAACCAGGTTCATAGTAACAAAATAGTTAAGTAAGTTTTTTAGTTGGTCCTTTGATAGCTGCGACTGCCAGGCCGCAAACCAATACGCTAAACCCTAATATAGAAGGTTGAGCCCATTGACCTTGCGGCAAATTAATAAGTATTATACTTAATAGCATCCAGGGTAAAAGATTGCCCTTTGCCAAACTAGTATACGAAGCAATTGCAATTTTAAGGCTGAGATTTAACCTGGTTACAATAATAATCAGGCCCATTAAAGGCCCCATTTCACCAATTACCCTACCCCATTCCCCTTCGGCAACCAAAAAAGACATACCACCTGTTGTTAGCATACTGCCAACATTTGTACCTAACCCTTGACCCAAGCCAAAAAAAGATTGCTCCCAGGATTGTTTTAATGCTCCAAACATACCCCCAAAAAACCGATCGATTAAAACTCCGTTTAAACCCCCTTCGGAAACATTAGCTGTTTCAAATCGACTGGTAAAAGCTGCGGTTCCTGTTGCAAAAAAGCTTTTGCTTGCTAAGTAAGACAAAACTAGAAAAACAATGGTTGCTCCAAATATCATTTTGCCTACATACTCAGATTTTCTGGAAATGGCTATTGCAGTAAAAACAAGACACAATGCAACGCCAAAAAATAAACTTCGGCTTATTGATAAAGGTATTACAATGATTAAAGCTGCTGTGGCGGCATACAAAACCAGCGGATTGATCCCTTTTTTATTTAGCCAGAAAAAAACAACATAACTAGCAGACAATGTATAGTAAGATACGGTACCTGTTATAAAAGAAAAAGTTGCAGGTGGCCTAAAAAACCCCATGGCTCCGTCAAACCCTGCACCACTCATATCCCCTCCAACACCCCTGTTTACCCAAGCTGATTGAGGACTATAGAACTGCATAATAACTAAAAGAGCCATTGGTATAGATATAAAGAGTATGGTTTTACCCATTTTTACAACATCTTCATAATTGAAAACCTTGCCTATCAAAAAAATCAAAGGGAAATGAATAAGCAGGATTCTAGCACCGAAAAGCGCAACAAAAAGGTTTCCATGTCCAAACAAAACGGCTGTAAAAATTCCGATTATACCAATAGCCCCCATCCACATAACAAAAGAGTTCATTTTAAATAATCCATTTTGATATGCCATAACTAACATCCAAACAGCTAAAGGATCTCTGATAATAAGTAATGGTGTAGCCAGGCCCGGAAGTACCCACTTTCTTAAGGCACCTTCAAAAATTAAAAGAAACAGGTACATCCAAATTCCCTTTTTGAGTAGCAGACTTGTTTCAGCATTTGACTTTTTATAAAGCATATTTGTTGTATGCTGCATTTCCGAAAACTTTGTTTCGAAATTGGTCGGTTGTACTGATGTATCTATAGAATTCATTCTAAAATCAAAAATATTGGTCAATAAACGCAGTAACTTTTCTTAACTGTTTGCTATGCCAATTGTACAAATTTACTGTGTTATACACTAAGGAAAAAAGCAGTATTTAGTGTGGCAAATAGTCAACAAACAGATACTAATATATCAATTATAAACGAAATGAAAATCTGATCGTAAACTTTGGATGATATTTTGCTGGTATTTTTCCCATGTATAACTCAAAGCATGTTGACGTGCCATATTTCCCATTTCTGAGATTGAGTCACGATTATCAAGCAGCCATGAAATTTTTTCTGCAATAACCTCTGGTGATCTTATTGGCACAAGGAAACCTGTGCTGCCTTCAATTATAAGATCTTCACCCCCTGTATTAGGGGTTATTAGCACTGGTAATCCCTGGCTCATTGCCTCTTGCATAACAAGTGCTCGTCCCTCAACAATGGATGGCAGGCATAAAACATCACATGAACGCATTAACTCTAAAACCTTTTCATGCTGGCGCCCCGGCTCGTAAGTAAAATTATTAAACTCACTTTTATAAAAATCCATCGATGCCAGCGGAGAGCCCATTACAACTAACTCAACTTTATCAGTATTGAGTAATCGAAAAGCGGCAAATAAATCGCCAAGACCTTTACGTTGACCCATAGAACCGGCAAACAAAACACGCAATGGCTTTCCTTTTCTTTCGTTAGAAACCGGGGCCTTGCTTACGTTTTGCGGCGAACCAAAGGGGGACATAATGATTTGTTTGTTTAAAGCCCATATGGGAATTGAATTTCTTACGAAAGTTCCCGGGCATACAACGGTATCTGCAAGTTCTAATTCTTGTATTTTACGCTCCAGCTTAGCTTCTGAAGCTGTAGTTCCGCCTCCTATTGTAGCGGCCCATTGGGGTAATCGGTTAGCTTCCTCCTTTAATAGTTTCAGGCTGGTTTCCCAATAAGCAATGGGTAAATCGTAAATACACTTTATACCTAATTTTTTGGCAACTTTAAAAGTCGAAAGTGCGCCGTCTTCATAGGCGTATACTGCTTTTATATCCTTCTGTTTCTTAAGTTCTGAAATTCTTTTCGACACAACGGTATCCAAATTGTGGTACACCGCATCAACACTTGCCCATCCGTACTCCGTTCGTATGGGTCCCTTAATTCCTAATTTTAAAAATAGCATTCTGGCTATTTCTAACGCAGGATGCGTGATAACTTTATTGCTACCAACCGGGTATGTTTTACGCAGCCATTCATTACGAAACGAAGCAGGTAATAATTTTACCCAGGCTGAATGTGCATCAGCAAGTAGGGTAGTATGAAATTCTTCAAGTAAGCCCTCACTATCTAATCCTTCCAGTACGGCTCTTACATTTTTGTTACCGGTAGGATGTGAAATAATTACTGACAAGATATGTTTAGCTTTTTAAACTTCTTAAGCGGGATGTGTAAAAAAAGTAAGCGGTTTTGAGAATTAACTTCGGCGCAGTAATCACTTTTTTTCCTGCTTTTATAATTCCCCCAAACTGGTTTAAATACATTTTCATATACAACCTAACCCTGGGCGCAGAAGATAATTTGGCCAATTCTTCCGCTAACTCATCCTTTTCCGGACGTGTATACAACTTCCATCCTAAACAATCGGCCTGGTTACAAGCAAAATTTGCTTTGCTGGCATATAAATTTTCCATTCCCCAATTTCTCTTTTTGAAAGCCGGCTCAATTACTTCTTCAAAAACCTTTCTTAGGGCAATAATTTCGGCAAGCTTTCTACGCTGACGAACTTTCCCATCATCTTCCCAAACTCTATAAAACGAAAGAATTTCACTAAAATAAACGTTACCATAATTTGCAGCGGCTAATTGGGCAGATAAGTAAAAGTCTTCCGCAAAGTTGGTTTTGGCAGTAATAAATCCAACCTTTTCCAACGCATTTCTCCGAAACATGATAATATTTGCTGCTACCTGGTATCCGTAAATAGCATTTCTTAAAGCCTTACTTGAATCATAAAAACCGGTTTTGCGTGCAAGAATTCTTTGCTTCTTAAATTCTCCTTTTCCGTCAATTTCCTGAACTGCGCCATGAGCGTATCCGGCAGTAGAATGTATATCTAACAAGCCTGAAAGTTTTTCTATATAAGTTGAAGCCAAATAATCATCGGAATCAAGCTTAACAATATAGTCGCCGGAAGCCGCTCTTAAAACAGCGTCGGTGTTCGGAACCATCCCTCTATTCCCAGGTTGATTAATTACTTTTAAAATACTTATTTCGCGGGAAAGCCTGTTTAAAACTTCTGAAGTATTATCGGTACTGCAATCGTTGGAGACTATTATTTCGAATGGCTTAAGCGTTTGTTGCGTACAACTTTTAATAGTTTGCTCAATGTATGATGCCTGGTTAAAAGTTGGAATGCAAACGGATACTTTCATTTTTACCTAATTTGTTAACCCTAAAAAGTTGTACTTAGTTTCTTATTTGAATTTGAATTTTGAATTGCCTGGGAGATAAGCCTTGAAAAATCTTTTGCAACATTAGCTACATCAAAAGACTCCGCTGATCTTAATTCCAATTGTTTATTAAAATCCATAATTTCATGCTCATACTCAGGAAATAATTTAGTATTAGGTATAATTACTGCTTTACCGTGCAATCGCAAAGCTGCATAGACACCACTTTTACCAATGTGCTTAGCAGGAGTAGGAGAAATTGCAACATCTAAAATTTGAATTAAATTACTCAATTGCTTCGGCTCAAATTCGCCCAAATGTTTAATAATAATTCTGTTTGAAAATTCAAAATGTAGTTGCTGAAATATTGAAGCTGCCCTTTCGCTAATTTTTCCAAAACCTAATACAACCGTTGTAATATTCTCACTTTTTTTACTGTTTTCAAATTCAATAATACCATCCCTTATATTGCTGTCATTATAAATATTACCAAACACACCTACTATATAATAAGACCTATTTACATCCAGATTTAACTCGGAATATATTTTTTTTAAAAACACTTCATCTTTATCAGCAATAGAAATATTGCTAAATAAAGGAACTATTTTTGCGGTAATATTCACTTCGCTCAATAAGGTTTTATATAAACCATTAGTTGTTGTAATGAGACGAGGTTGCGAAGTCTTAACTAATGATAAAATTATTCTCTTCTGCAGAAAACCATATATTTTATCTTTAAAGGACGCTGATTTGGTAACTCCTAACCACGTTTCATGAAACATTATATGCAAAAACCTTTCATTGCAAATATTACCAATAGTATTTTTAAAACCAAATGGTAAACCCTTTTCATGAAATGAGTAGATAACAAATTGCAGGCTAATTACGTCAGGATTAATTTGATTAATCCAGTCTTTAGCTAAAGCAATTCTATTCTTCGTAGTAATACTTGCTGGAATTCTATATTCTCCAATTTGAGCACGATCTCTGCTTGCCCTTTGTTGGACCGCTGACACGTATCGATCATTCAAGCCTATTATAGAAACTTTGTGATTTATTAAGAGTTCCTTTGATAATCTTCTTGTATAATCTCCTACACCATCGCAACCTGGCTCAATTGATCCACACAAAAAAACAATGGTCATCTATAAAAAAGGTCTGAATTATTTATGTACCTAATACAACGAATTTCCACCCCGCCTATAGAACCTGCCAACAAAAGCTGCCAAATCTATAAATATTTTTCTTCTTCTAACCATCCCGGCCGAATGCGTTATAATAGGCCCATTAACTGCTTTCCAATATTCCCTGTCAACCAGGCGGGGAGGAGCCCCGTTTAAAACCTGGGATAGAGTTTTCCATTTCCATGGTTTGGGATGGCCTAATGCATGCGGCATTATGGTTAAGCCCGAAGCAAAACCCATGGCTTCTTTACCTAATAAACTAACTTTACCTTGCCATGCCTCTATAGCTGCGTTGAGTGCATCCTGGTCGGTTTTAGAAAATGGAGAAAAAGGGCCGCGTTCTTCTTTTGGAATTTTTTTTCCACTAAGTGCAGACCTATTTAGTCCGCCTACCCGTGGAGCCATTTCTATTTGAATATTTTTCCAAAGGTCCAAAAAGCTCCTATTTTCTATATTCACGCCAATAAAACCACCATTAGCATAAATGCTATCTTTAAATTTTAACGTGTAGCCTTTTGGATTAAAGTAGCTCCGCCAGGCGGCTCGCCTTGGATGATTTTCAGCCAATGGCGAATTTACATCTTCACATAAGGCAACACCACAATCCACCCAATCTTCAAAAGAACTCCAATCTGCTGTTATTACAATATCCGGATCGAAATAGAAGATTGACTCCACCTGTTTGCACGGACCGTCCAAAAGATCCAGCATGAAATCAGGCTTATAATTGGTGAAGTGATAATCTGTATCCAGGGGCAAAAACTGAATCGAAAATTCTTCGGCCACTTTAAATTTCGTTGCACCTTTCCAGGTCAGCTCACTCTTGTCATTTCCATTGTTACACCAATCCGGCAACTTCCCCCTATACCCTGCATATAAAACACCTTTATATCCCTGATAATTTAGAGAATTAGCCAATGCTGCCACACCAAAGTGATAATGACCTTCAAAAAGAGTACAAATACTTGAAATCATGCTGTTAAAATGTTATTGGGCTTTGGTGCCATAAATAGAGACCTTTAAGCACACAATAAAGAAGGCAAAATCTTATTACGAAAATTGCAGGGTTTTCTGTTTATATAGCTCTATATGTTGTTTGGCTACCAGGTGCCAGTCCAGGAATTTTTTAGAAAACTCTCTTTGATCGGCTGACACTTCGTTTCTAAAATTGTCATTATCAAGATATTTAAATATCAGTTCGCACATTCCTATAACATCATTATTTTGAATAATAGGAAAGACATTTCCACCACCATAAGATTTTATACCTCCCACATTTGTTGTTATAATAGGAAGGCCAACTGAAAGTGCCTGTATGATGGCTGTATTAGCACCACTATCTTCCATTGGCATTACTAATAAATTGCTTGTTTGATATTGCTCCAGTAGTTCCTCATCAGAAAGCTTTTCGTGGAAAAAAACCTTATCGAATTGTTGAATTTTTTGAATAACTGGAGTATTTCTAAAGGCTGCAGGAATTATAAAATGAAATTCCAGGTTGTTTGAAATTTCCTTTCTTATAGTAGTAAAAACCTGCAGCGTCATTTCAAAATTTCTCAAAAAATGACCAACAAAAAGAATTCTATTTTTTATTACGCTTGCCGGGTTGCCCGGTTTAAAAAAATCAATATCTACACCATGTTTAATAACATGAATTTTCTGAGAAGGAACATATTGCTTGAAAATATCAACTTCTTCATTATAAAGTAATATTACATTTTCAAGATTCTCAAGCATCAATAACCTGTTTTTACTCCACGTCGAAACTGGCAGATGTATGGTACCAAACACCTTTTTGCGAGGTGTAATTTCGTTAAGAAGATGCATGTGAGATTCGAGGTACAAAATATGAGAGGCATCACTGGATGATGCTTTCCGTAAGAATTTTATTTCATTAAAAATATCCTCGGACCTGCTGTTTACCTTGTTTTGAACTTTGTAAAACTTACCAAGTACTTTGTTATATATGTTGTAGGTGGCAATATTTATCGTTTTTTCAACACTTTTAGGATAATAGTCGGGTAAACATTCATAGCCTGAGTATTTACCAAACCAACCAATCTTATCGCTTAATACGTTTATTTTCATTTTACCGGGCTTTCAGAGCTATTGTTAGCTATCAACTCTTTTATCACTTCCAAATATTTTCTTCCATATTTTTTATCAGGCTCAATATAATTGCCTTCTGCCCATTCGTTCCACGACTTTATAAATACAATTCTTTTATCAGCAGGCAAATCCCTGACCTTATTGATTGCCTTTTGCATTACCTGCTTAAATAAATCAGGAGTTGAATTATGCAGCACAAAACCATTAACCCCACTTCTCGCCGTGTTATCCCAATTAGGTATTACCATTGGATAAATCATCGATTTTGAATTTTCATCCTTTACAAACCATTTCATGGCCTCTTTATATTCGTAAACATGCGTAGGCTTCTTAAATATCTTTTTAAATACTTTTGAGACCCTCTTTCGGTTTAATTGCCTACGATAAAAGTTTTTAACATTACTCTCTGATCGCACATAAGCAAGCTTGTCGTGGTTAGAGGGCGTTATTGCATCAAAACCATTTGCCTGGGCATCCCAATCTGTATTAACATTAGTAGCTATCAGGTACACACCTTTTAAGCCATTCTGTACAGCTTGCTCTTGAAAAATGTCTACAAATAATTTTATATCGGGAATAGCTTTGGGACGATACACAACAAATATGGGCTTATCATCAACCCTCATGTATCTTTTATCTTTAAAAGCCTTTAGCAGACAATGGAAGTGAGCTAAATAGTCATCCCTACCGGGATACGTCTGCTCCATCAAAATTTCGTTGTTTAACCCATGCCAAATGCCTGTCCAGGTTTCGTTTGCCCAGGCAAGGCAAAATGGAAAATCAGGCTTACCGCTGTCAAGTACTTCATTAAAAGGCCTCTCCAAAATACGCCGGCCATTACCAAACCAATAATGCCAATAACAAAAGCCCTCAATGCCATATTCTTTAGCCAGATTGGCTTGCTGCTCTCTAACTTCAGGAACCCGCAAATCATAAAGACCTAATTCAGTAGGTAACTTTGGTTGATAGTGACCTTTAAACAACGGTTTGGCTTTAACAACATTTGTCCATTCAGTAAATCCCTTACCCCACCACTCATCGTTTTCGGGTATTGGATGAAACTGGGGTAGATAAAAGGCTATTGATCTTACAAGACTCACGTAACTGTTTTTAAGGATAAATGGAGATGGAAAATGTTTACTTCAACTGAATAATCCAGTCTTATACCATTGAAGTTTCTTGAGTTTTTAAGGTTGAAATTGGATCTTTTTGCAGGTTAAAAAACTCTTTTATGTAATCGCAAATTAAATCAACCTGCATTATAGTAAGCTCATAATACATAGGAAGCCTTAGAAGACAATCTGAATAACGGTCACTTTCAATTAAAGCTCTGTCATCATGTTTTCCTTTAAAATACTGGCTTGAGTGGAGCGATAAATAATGAAATACAGAGAGTATGCTTTTACTTTTCAAAAAATCTATTAATGCGCTTCTTTGCCTGAGGTTGTTGCAAACAATATAAAACATGTGAGCATTATTAGTAGCATAAGAATTAACATAGGGCAGTTGCAGATTAAAGATTGCTGCAAAATCAGAAAGATTTTCACTGTAGCGTTCCCATAAGCTTTTACGCTTTAGTTGAATGTGATTTAAATTTTCAAGCTGCGCAAATAAAAAGGCGGCAATTACTTCTGATGGCAGGTACGATGATCCAATATCAACCCAACCATATTTATCAACCTCGCCCCTAAAAAATTCAGAACGGTTGGTACCCTTTTCGCGAATTATCTCGGACCGTGTTATAAAACGATTGTCGTTTATGGCCAACATACCCCCCTCACCTGCTATTATATTTTTAGTTTCGTGAAAAGAAAAAGCCGATAAATGACCTATAGATCCTAAAGGCTTTTTAATGCCATCTCTTCCTTTATAGTAACTATCGATTGCCTGGGCTGCATCTTCAACCACCCAAAGATTGTATTTAGCTGCCAAATCCATTATTACATCCATATCGCAAGATATACCTGCGTAATGCACTGGAACAATTGCTTTTGTTTTAGAAGTAATCAAACTTTCTAAAAGTGACGCATCGATATTTGGATTGCACGTCTGGCTATCTGCAAAAACAACCTTTGCCCCTCTTAAAATAAACGCATTGGCTGTTGAAACAAAAGTATAACTCGGTATAATTACCTCATCGCCGGGTTGTAAATCAATTAATATAGCAGCCATCTCCAACGCATGAGTGCAAGAGGTGGTTAACAGCACTTTTTTAAACCCGAAGGAAGTCTCAAAAAAGCTATGGCACTTCTTTGTAAAAATACAATCGCCTGAAATTTTTCCAGAATCTACAGCCTCTACTATATACTTAGTTTCAAGGCCTGTTAAAAAAGGCTTATTAAAAGGTATCAACATCAAAAAAGATTAAATAAGTATTTAATGAACGATAAGGTTAACTATAAATATCATAACTGACATTTCATAAGAAATATTACTGTTTTAAACTGTGTTGTATTTCTATACACGACACCGCAGGAACAATACCAGTATTTTAAAAGAATTAAACGTGGCCTAATAAATTATCGAAAAAACAAGATAAATTAAAACAAAAAATAGATTGTAGAAACGGCTCTCATTTTGTAAAATCAAAACAACTTTAAAAAGTTATTTTTTAATTATTTAATATTTCTTCAACGGTTTTTAAGAAGTTATTTTTTGAGGAAAATTTTGAAACTTCTTCTATTGCATTATTTGAATATAACTTGAATTCTTCTTCATTAAGTTTCAAAAGCTTTGCAATTCCAAACGCCAGTTCTTCACTATTTCGAAGAGGAGCTTTATATCCGTTCACATTATTTTTTACTAAATTAGAAATTGAGCCCATATAAAATCCTGCCACCGGGGTGCCGCAAGCCAAGGCCTGAGAAACTGTAATAGGCCCGGGATCTTCAATTGAAGAGCAAACAAAAACATCTGCTGCCTGGTAAGCAACCGATAGTAAACGATCGTCTTGAATAAACTCTAACAGTTTTGTTCTAAAAGGAATTTGTCTTAACAATTCCTCATTTTGTTCTGGTTTAGCTGCAATCATAACAACTACACCTGATCTTTCTTCGTCCGAAAGTAAACCATGAAGGATTTTGATCGCCTCTATAAAATATTTAAAGCCCTTTCTTTCATTCGATACATGTTCTGCACCTGTAAAAATAACTTTATCGTTTTTGCTTAATTTAAAAAGATGTTTAGCATAATCCCTGCTGTAGTCGTTAAAAATTCCCTGGTCAACAAAACCATTTATATTATAAAATATTTTTTGATCTTTAAAAATAAGAGACTGTTTTGCCTGCTCCAACGTTCTTCCAGACAGTGCTATTACATTCATACCTGTCTGTCTGATGTTTTTAGACTTAATTTCAAAATTTTTTCCTGCCCTGTCTTTGATTTGATCGTTTAGTATTGCAGGACAATTTTTGCAACCCGATTTATAGCCTTCGCAATCCCAGGCATGATGGCATCCACCTGTAAGTGGAAACATATCCATCATAAGAAAATAAACCGGAGCCAGTGTTTGCAGTCTGATTTTCGCAAGTTCCGTTGTATTAATCAAATCGTGTATTGAAGCAACCAGGATTAAATCAGGAGTAAATGTAATAGCGTTTAATATTGATTCTGCTGAAAAATGCTCGTTGACCTCCTGATCCAAAAAGAAATCATACTTGTCATCAAAATCCTTATACTGATATTGATAAGTTCGCAGAAATTTTTTGCTGATTTTTTTAATTAATTTCTTGTATAAAGTATTAGTTAGCGACTTGCTTTTGTTTGAAGGAGATGGAGTAACTATAAACGTATCCGTTTTTGTTTTTTCGGAAACAACCATCTTAACGTTATACTTACTGTCATGTAAATATTTACCTATGTTAAAGGCTGCCACTCCATCGCCCCTATGGTCTCTATAGGACAACAACAAAATATTTTTACCTGCCATTTACTATGTGTGCTTGAAGTTTTGACAAAATTTACCGGATAGATTTTGTCAAGGTTTCCTTGTTGATGACCTCCGAATGCATATTTGAGAAAACAAGTCCTTCATGATTTTCTCCTGCATGTACTTTTTCCGATCCTGTATCAATTACTTCAAATGACAAATAGTCTTTTAAAATTTCAATAGCCTTAACCTGCGGTATATAGAGTGATAATAATATTTTAAAATTATTTGGAACTAAAAAGCTTGCCGGTATCGTTACTTTATACGCTGTTTCGCCCGATTTAGAAGTTATGCTAATTCGATGTACCATAATTAGCTTTTCCATAGTGTCTAACACATTAATTGCACATCTGACGCCTGTCTCAAACGAATTATGTCGCACTCTAAGAATTACACATATGTTTTCATCGTGTCTAAAACTATTGGTAACTTCTTCATTTTCGTTGGTTATAGCAGCATCCAGTATTTGTATTGGTTGATTATTATTTTGGGCTGTATAAGTTGAAATTTGAGCATTATTACTAAGGTAGTTGTGAATTGCTCCCTCACTGCTGCCATTATATATAATGGCACCGTTTTTTAAGACTATGCCTTTAGTACATAATTGAGAAACAGCGCTCATATTATGACTTACAAACAACACGGTGCGGCCTTGTCCTTTACTAACTTCACCCATTTTACCTAAACACTTTCGTTGAAACTCTGCATCGCCTACAGCTAAAACCTCATCAACAATTAATGTTTCAGATTCCAAATAAGCAGCCACCGCAAAAGCAAGCCTGACATACATACCCGATGAGTATCTTTTTACAGGGGTATCTATGTAACGCTCTACACCTGAAAAGTCAACAATCTCATCAAACTTTCGTGAAATTTCTTTTTTTCTCATGCCAAGAATAGCCCCGTTAAGATAGATATTCTCTTTACCTGTCAGCTCAGGATGAAATCCCGTTCCCACCTCCAATAGGCTGGCAATTCTTCCCTTGACTTTTATGCTGCCGGTAGTGGGCGCAGTAACCCGGCTAAGTATTTTTAATAAAGTACTTTTTCCAGCACCGTTTCTTCCTATTATTCCAACAGCATCCCCTTCATTTATTTCGAAATTAATATCTTTCAAACTCCAGACAATATTGCTGGTGCCTTTAATTGATCTGTCATTAGCTTCCCCAATCTTTAAAAATGGATCTTCTTTACCTCTAATGCGGGCATACCAACGTTCAATATCGCGAGAGAGCGTTCCTGTGCCAATTGAACCCAATTGGTATGCTTTCGAAATATTTTCAACTTTAATGGCTTTGGCCATAATTTAAATTTTAGTATGTTTTTAGAGTGAACAACGTTTAGAACTAAACAGTATCTATAAAGTTTTTTTCGACTTTATTAAAAATTATTACACCAAAAACAACCAACCCACATGTTACCAAACTTGAATAGCCAAAAGAGTACCATGTAAAAGATCCCTGACCGAGAAATCCATAACGAAAGGTCTCGATGATTGCAGTCATTGGATTAAGTTCAATTAACCACTTATATTTTTCAGGTGCGGAAGACAATGGATAAATTACCGTTGTAGCATACATTAAAAGCTGTACTGCAAAAGTAAAGAGAAAGGCGAGATCGCGATATTTGGTAGTAAGAGAAGATATAATCATTCCACCGCCCAAACCTAACAATGCCATTAATACAACGATAATAGGAAATAAGGCAATGGCCCACGTAATGTTGAATCTTGCCCCCTGGTACCAGTAAAAACCCATTACCATTAAAAACAATAATAACTGAACACCAAATCTAACAAGGTTGCTTACCACTATACTTAATGGCATTATTAAACGAGGAAAATATACTTTGCCAAAAATGGCTGCATTTACACTAAACACCGTACTTGTTTTTGTAAGGCATTCAGCAAAATAATTCCAGGCAGTTATCCCTGCCATATAAAAAAGGGGCTGTGGAAGACTATCGGTAGAAAAACCACCCATTTGTCCAAAGACAAGCGTAAATATAATGGTAGTAAAGAGGGGCTGAATAAAAAACCATAGAGGCCCGAGAATTGTTTGCTTATAAAATGAAACAAAATCCCTTCTGACTAATAACCAAAGTAAGTCGCGGTAGTTCCAAACATCCTTAAGTTGTAAATTAAAAATGCTGTTTGTGGGCTTTATTTCAAGATCCCATTTTTGATCTACAATTATAACATCATCCATTAATCTTTTTTTTGTGTTTAGGTAAAGTTGACTAACGCGTTTAGCGAAAAATTAATTATTGAAGTGCAGATGGCAAGAACAGGTTCGGCAGTTGGGGAAAAGGATGCAAATGAAAAAGGAAATTACTTATTGAAAACGGGTTCTAAACTTCTTAATTTGAAAGAGTTCGTTAGACTCGGCCAGTCTCATCTCTCCTATTAGAATCAGTCCACTTCCACATACAACAACCGGCTTGCCTTGTTTTAAAAAAATAACTTTTCCAGGAAGACGATTCTCAATTGTTACATCATGTTGTTCAATAACGCTCAATATTTTTATAGACTTTCCATCACATGTGGTAGATGCTCCCTTGAATGGAAAGCCCACCGCATCAACAAATCTTTTAATTCCAGCAGAGTCTCCCGTCCAGTCAATAAAATAGTCCTTTTCATCGCGCCACAAACTATAACTGGCATTTTCATCTAACTGTTTTTTACCCACAATTTTTTCATTCTTAGAAACTGCCTGAAAAATATGAGAAGCTAATTCAATATAATTTTTAGTAATTTGTTCAATCGCTTTTTCGATAGTAATCGGATACTTGATTTTTTGGACAGACTGCGAAATGATATCTCCTTTATCATATTCTTCATTTGCAAAAAGTGCCGTAACACCTATATTTTGTTCACCGTTAATCAACATATTAACAAGAGGAGAAAATCCCCGATACTTTGGTAGTATTGAGTCATGAAATACTATGAGCTCGTTTTCATTGATTAACCAGCGCCATGAAATTGCGACTGACAATTCACAATTTATATTACCAATATTTTCGGTTCGGTTTGCAAACTTAATTCCGGCCTTTGTACAAAGCACCTTTATTTCATCGTAATAATCTTTTACTACATTGCGATCGTTTGACGAAATAACAGCAGCAATATGATTAGTGAACCCATTATTGACTAAAAAATTTAAAACTTCATAGCCTTTTTTAGTCATTAAATATAATTTCACCATGCTGTATTCCAGTAAATATCTCCTTACTAGTTATTGTAAAATTTATACTTGTTTAAGTAAGGCTAAACTTCCTCTTTTTCTTTTTTTCCGGTTCAATGTAACTTTCATATCCATAACCACCACCATATCCATAATAACCATACTTTCCTCCGGTCTTCACATCATTTAAAACAAGAGCCATATTTCTAAGCTTGCCAGTTCTAAAAATATCATTGATAAAATCGAGCTGTTTTTTAAGGGTAACACGCTGCCTGATAACATACAAACTAATGTCGGCGTACTCACCTAAAATAAAGCAGTCACTCACCAAACCTGCAGGTGCAGTGTCAATGATGATGTATTCATATTCCTTTTTAAGTGCCTCGAAAAACTTTTCCACTCTTTCATTAATGAGCAGGTCCCCAGGGTTGCCTGGTATAGGCCCCGAAGGATAAATATGAAGACTAGGGATTTCTTCGATTTCAATATATAACTCGGAAATATTATTGGACTTACCCTTTATAAACGTGGTAATACCAGGAACATTTGATTCAATATTGAGCGTTTTTAAAATTCCGGGCTTTCTTAAATCAAATTCAAGCAATGCAACTTTTCTTCCGGGAATGGCTAATACAGCGGCCAGGTTGGTACTTACAAACGACTTACCTTCTCCTCCTGCTGATGAAGTAACTAATATGACTTGTTTTTGTTTGTTACTGCTCTTCATAAGCGAAAGCGCTGTTCTGATTATCCTAAATTGCTCAGCAATTATGTCGCGGCCCGTAACCGAAAATCCTTGCAACTTACCTTTCATCTCATGACCAATATCCCCCAAAACAGGTACAGGTAATTTCTTGGATATATCGTCCCTGCTGGTTATTTTATCATTCATCATGTCACGCAGGTAAACGAAACCGATGGGCAACAATAAGCCTAGCAAGCCAGCGTATAACTTTATATTGGTTGAATTTGGTTCAACCGGGCCATAACCCCAGGCAGGGTCTATTTGCTTATAGTTTGAGAGACTTGCAGATGTACTGGTAATGGCAGATTCTTCCCTTTTTTGTAAAAGGTACAGGTACAAACCTTCAGTAATGCTTTGTTTTCTTTTAATCTCCTGCATCATTCTTTCCTTTCGGGGAAGTGAGGATAGAAACCTTTTATTTTGACTATTCTGTTGTTGGAAACTACTTTCCTGCAGGCGTAAATTTTTATTTACATTATTTATCGCTTCCAAAATACTACCCTTTACATCAACCAACTGGTTATTAATATCTTTTAAAGTGATGCTATTTTTTGTTGCAAAAGCACTCTCTTTTTGCCTTTTTAGTTGCAACTCGTTGTAACTGCTTATTAGCGCAGAAAGCGTTGGATCGTCAAGCCCCATAGTAGAAGGAACCAATTTATCATCCGCATCCGGGCCGGTAAAATACCCGGTTAACATTTTAGCAATGTTTTGCTTTACATTAATGGTTTGCAAACTTTGACTTGCATCGTTTGAGTTACCAAAAGCCTGGCCCGACTGGGCGCCCATGTCAATTATTTGGTTGCTGGATTGATAATTTTCCAAATTACCTTCAACACCACTCAACTCCCCGGCAATTAATCCAAGCCTTTCATTTATAAACCTGATAGTAGATTGGGAAAGTAAATTCCTGTCTTCAATGTCTGATAAGTCATACTCCTTAACAAAAGCATTTAGTATGTCCTTTCCCCGGGTTACATTCTCAATCAAAATCTCTAATTGTAAAATACTTGATTTTTCACTCAAAATTGAAATCCCCATTTTACTCGAAATCTCAGATGACGCTGCCCATATTGGCACCCACCGGACTGAGTAGCTATTTTTTAGGTCAAACGTTGCACCAGCTACCGGAGAAAGTATATAAGAACTCCCATTAATTGTAAAGGTTTTGTTCCACCTAAAGGTTAATGATTTTGGTTCATCAACCGTTCCATAATCAATAATACCACCTACATTATTTAATTTCTTTGTCGTTATTTCAAAGGTTTTTAAACTATCAAGGATGTTGCTGGGGATCAACCGTAGCGGAGCATCTAAATAAAGATCAGTTTTTAGAAACTTTCCCAAATGATAGTAGGATATATTAAATCCATTTTTGGAAACTACTTTTTGCATTAAGCTGGTTGAGCGTAACGATATCAATTCATTATTTAGATTACCCTGCAATTGAGAACTCATAGCAGCGCCTACCAAATCATTAACCTGCTGTTGCGAAGCACTAGGTTGGTTTCCTTTAACCATTATGAGAGTGGAGGCCTTATACTTTGGCACCGTATACCTTAGGTACAAGAAAGCTACGCCCAGGCATACTACCAGCGATATAATGAATAAAGGATAATGAGATAGATACTTTAATGCTATTTCTTTAATGCTCAAGCCTTTACTTGTCTTTTCAGAGAATAAATCTTTTTCCTCGTCCATCTTACTCGTTTTTGAAAGATTCTTGAATTAAAATCTTAATGTGGGCTGATTTTTCATGTAAATCGAAAAGTGGTAATACGGCTTCGCCCTTCTTAGTCACAAAACTAAAAAATACCTGGAGTAAGAATTGGAAACCGATACTTAGACAATATTACATTATTCTCAACTACCTTTTCTTATGTATGCCATAGATGATTTAGGTGATGGCATGGTTGCAAAAACATCTTCCTGATTTGTTTTGAAGATCTAAAATTATCTGTAACAAATTGATTTTAAACTAATTAATGTTTCCGTAAATCTTTCTAAAATCCAATAATGATATTTAACACACATAAAACGCATATGCCTTGATTTTATTACCTGCATGTACTATTCCATAAAAATTGAACACATAATCGTACGTGCCTGAAAGACAAGATTTCGAACTATTTTTTAAATTTTGGCTTTAATCAAGCCTAAAAAAGAGGAAGAATCGCTTTTGTAAAACTAAGTAGGAAGGCTAACCTACACTGCCAATCCACATGAAATAACTGTAATGTATATGGAAATTACCATTAACGTGGGTTCAGTTTAATTAAAAGATAACCTGACTGATAAAACAACCAGATAAAATCTTTTAAAAATTACAAGCCCTCTTTTATGTAAGAGGGCTTGCGGAATTCAATTCTAAAATACTTTCTAATAAATAACCAACTTTTCAGTCATGCTAAATTTGTTTGTACTGAGTTTAATAAAGTAAACACCTTTATGAATCCGATCCAGGTTTATTGGAAGCATGGTAACATCTGAGCTGATATTCGTTTGAACTTTATAAATTTCCTTTCCAAGTGCATCCACGATAACAATATTTGCTTTGTTTCCGTTTAGGCCTCTAATATTCAATTTAAAACTTCCCACAGATGGATTTGGGAAGATGGACATTGTTGCCTTTTCCTCGATCCCCTTTTCAAAAACAACATCTTTTGTTTTTACAGAACCAATTGTATAAGCATCTGTACCTCTCCCGCTACAGGTTGTTGTTAGCCTGGTAATTGTAATACCCGACAGCGTAAATAAACATCCCTTGGCATCCTTAATTTTTACGGAATAACTTCCGGGTGCAAGGTTCGAGTATGTGTTCGAAGTTTGATATGCTCCTCCGTTCAAACTAAATTGATAAGGGGCAATTCCACCGGTAGCAGTGGTGGTAATGGAACCGTTATTTATATTGCTACACGCATTTGTTTTTGACGTGACTGTACCGCTTAATGTTGGAGCCTTTATTATAACTATGTCTCTTACTACAGATATGCATCCGTACGTATCTTTTACAGTAACATAGTAAGTTCCGGGTTTTAAATTGAATAATGTATTGGTTGCTTTTTCATATTTACCTCCATTTAAACTGTAGGTGTAGGGTGCTGTACCACCAACACTTGTCAAAGCAATAGATCCGTCATTGCCTTTACAACTAACATCTGTTACACTATCCAGGGTTGCTATAAAAGAAATTCGTAGTAAAATAATGTTGGAAACGATTACTGTACAGCCTTTACTGTCTTTAACGGTAACAGAATAAGCACCTTCAATCAAATTATTGAAGGTATTAGCCGATTGATAGGTTCCCCCGTTCAGGCTATATGAATAAGAACCTGCGCCACCCGTTCCATTAACTGTAATTGATCCATCTAAACCTTTGCAGGTTGCATTTGCTTTGACTGTAACTGCTAAAGCTAAAGTAAAGGCCAATTTTGGAACAGTTACAGACAGGGTTGTGGTGCATCCATTATAATCCTTTACTGTTAAATTATAACTACCAACCCCAAGGTTTGTAAAAACATTACTTGTCCTATATATTCCACTTCCCAATTTGTATTGATAAGGGCTTTTGCCTCCACTTGCTGCAACTGTAACAGACCCATCGAGTGCAGTACAGTTTTCGCCTACAATTGAAGATGCATTTAATGTAAGCGTTTTAATTTCTGATATAACTATTCCCGAAACAACAGCACTACTGTCCTTGGAGTCGATTATATAAACGTTATAAATACCAGCAGCCAGGTTGCTAAAAGTGCCCGTTGTCTGATATATTCCTGTACTTAACACATACCTGTACGGCGGTACCCCGCAAGAGCCTGTAACTACTATTTTACCGTCACTTAACCCACAAGTAGCATCTGTTTTACTTGAAATCGTTAGGGAAAGTACATTGTTTACTCCTATAACTATGCCTGTAACATTGGCAGTACAACCCTTTCCATCTTTTACGGTGACAGTATATATTCCGGGCGCAAGACCATTAAAAATATTACTGGTTTGATAAATAACACCATTGATGCTGTACGTATAGGGAATAACGCCTCCAGAAGCAGTAACCGCTATAGTACCATCCGTATTAACACAAGTAACATTGGCTGTAGACAACAATTGCAGCGTTAGCGTATTAATTTTATTTATAACAATTCCGGATACAATTGCAGTACAACCTTTAGCATCTTTGACGGTAACGTTGTAAGTATTTGGTGCCAGTGCTGTAAAACTGTTTCCAGTCTGAAAACTACCCCCGTTTAAACTGTAGGAATAAGGTGCTACTCCTCCGCTGGAAGCAAGGATAATGGATCCGTCATTTCCGATGCAGGTTGCATCCGATTTTGATGCTATTGAGAAATTTAAAGGTTGATAAGCTGCTATTACCACCGGAAGTGATGAAGACAAACACCCTTTGGCATCTTTAACAGTAACCGTATAAGTTCCGGCCAGCAAGTTACCAAACACGTTTGATGCCTGGTAAGTGATGCCATCTTTACTATAAGTCAGCGGTGCAGTACCGCCCGTAGCAATAAGCGTGATAGATCCTTCATTTCCAATGCAGCTTACATCGGATTTTGATGTTATTGATAAATTTAAAAGTTGGTAAGCTGCTATAATTACCGGAAATGAGGTAGAAACGCACCCATTTACATCCTTAACAGTAACTATATAGGTTCCAGGCAACAGGCTACCGAACACATTTGATGATTGATAATTGATGCCATCTCTACTATATGTAAACGGTGAAATTCCACCGGAAGCAGCAACAGTGATGGATCCGTCATTTCCAATGCAGCCTACATCGGATTTTGATGCTAATGATAAATTTAAAAGTTGATAAGCTGCTATAACTACCGGCAGTGATGAAGATAAACACCCTTTGGCATCTTTAGCAGTAACCGTATAAGTTGCAGGCAACAGGTTACTAAACACATTTGATGATTGGTAATTGATGCCATCGTTACTATAAGTCAGCGGTGCGATACCGCCCGTAGCAGTAAGCGTGATGGATCCGTCATTTCCAATGCAGCCTATATCAGATTTTGATGCTAATGATAAAATTAAAGATTGATAATCTGCTATAACTACCGGAAGTGATGAAGACAAACACCCTCTGGCATCTTTAACACTAACCGAATAAGTTCGAGGCAACAGGTTACCAAATACATTTGGTGCCTGGTAGGTGATGCCATCTTTACTATAAGTCAGCGGTGCAGTACCGCCCATAGCAGTAAGCGTCATGGATCCGTCATTTCCGATGCAGCTTACATCTGATTTTATTGCTGATGATAAGCTTAAAGGTGGTACCTGAGAAAGTACAACATTGGGAATGATTGTTGTACATCCGCTATTATCCTTCACGTTTAAGCTATAAATGCCGCTACTTAAGTTATTAAATAGGGGTAATGATTGGTAAACTGTTCCGTTAATACTAAACGTGTACGGAGAAAGGCCCCCACTTGCAATTAGCTCTATTATTCCGTCGGTTCCTTTACAACCAGGGTTAGTTTGAGTAGTAATAATTGCAGAAACTTTGGCCACTGTTAACGTAGCTGGCCTGGAATAAACGGTACCTGCACTATTGGTAAATGCCGCTCTGTAATACTTGCCGTTATCAGCAAGGGTAGTTGTAAAAGTGAGTATTTGGGCTGTTGCGCCGGGGATGTTAATCCAGGTTATATTATTTGAACTAACCTTCCATTGAATAGTAACGGGTTCGGTGCTTGTGGCCTCAGCGTTAAAAGCCACCTGCGCTCCTTCACAAATTGTTTTTAATGTAGGATTGGTGACAACAACGGGTAAAACTAAAACCTGTGCATCCTCAAAAACCACATCCACCCAATAATTGGATTGCTGATAACTAAGGTATGGATATGGATACACAGGCGAAGTGCCAAAGGTGTAGTTATAAACGCCATTACCGTCTCCTGTTTTATCGGCCAGACCTACCAACGGATATGACAATTTTTCGGTTGAAAAATAAGGCCGTGTAAAACTATAATCTCCGCTTGAGCTATAGGTAGAAACCGAATATGTTTGACCTGCGGTGATGGATACAGGCGTCGGCAATAGCTTCTCCTGCCATCCCGATGCAGTTTGATTGGTAAAAGTTACTTCTGAAAGCAAATTGCCGGATCTCGTTCCGGTGGTCTGCCACAAATGACCAATAATAGTACCCGTATTTCCCGCGCTTTTATAATAGCGAATGCTTTTGATTTGGCCATTTAAGTTTGACTTAAATTTAAGCCCCACCTCAATAGGTTTACCATCGTTGCGTGTAGTTGTTGGTGCATCTGTTGGTTTAAAAATGGTACTTGGAAGGGCACTTGGTAAAACGGAAATAGTTATTTTATTAGACGGCTTAAGTGTTTCAATATTGCCAAGATCGTCGACCGATCTGAAGATAACGTCGAATTCACCGGCCGTGACCGGTATAAAATTATAGCTCCAATTTTCGGTTCCATTTGCACTAGCCCAGGTAAGCCCTCCATCGGTAGATATTTCTATTCCACCTACGGCACCACCGCCAAAATCGGCAGCAGTACCTGTAATAACAACTGCCTGCCCTTTTGAGGGGGCTACGCCGGCTTCCAAAGGATTTACTGTTGACACCGGAGGCTGAGCATCAGACGATGACGTTGCTGCAACTAAGTTTGATTGTATGCTTCCCGGTTGCACGCCCATATCAGCAAAAAGATTAACTGTGGCCTGCTGCATGTTTTTATCTTCTATGGAAGAGTTAATATCATGAATTTGGTCAAGCCCATACGACCAATAAATTGTACCTGCACCAAATACCAATGCCCCGTTCGGATGACGGTATAAGGACAATTTATGGTCTAAACCATTTATTGTAGTCTTGGATAAACCAAAACGACCCATTGGATAAGTAGATGATGGTGCATCAATATCCCATTCATAACCTAATGAACCTGAGGCCAACGATAAAGTTTCTCCGGGATTTAAAGCCTGAACTGAAGTATTTCTCCAAAAACGAAGATTTCTAAGATCGTAAGGCACTTTTATAGCACTAGTTGAAAGCTCAGCACCTGCACCTTTTTGGCCAGTAAGTGCATTTTCTGGTTTACATCCATCTGCTAATGGGTACGAACAACCAGAACTCCACTGACCTGTCCAGACATTTACTATTGGATCACACTTACCAACACACGAATATTCGCCTTGACCACCTTCCTTATAACATACTAAAGTTCTATAATTATCCTCCCACCTGGTTTTCCATGAAACTTCATTTCCACTAAAAAAAGCCAGGTTTACACCTCCGGCTCTTGCATCTTCAAATATTTTTCTTTCCTCAGCCGACCAATATTCATCATGACCTACTGATAGTAACACTTTGTTTGCTGAAGTAGTAATGGGTGTTGTTGTTTTGGAAATATCTAATTGGGTAGTGTACGAAACTTCGTAACCATTTCTTTCAAGCCACCGGATCATAGCATACTCGGCATTAAAGAAAAAACTTTCCCTTTGGCCAAGGCCAACCCTTCCACTTCTTGTACTAAACGGTCGGTTGTAACTTACCTTAACAGCCTGCTCAAAACCCGGTACGGGAGTAGAAGATAAATAACCATAAAAACAGTTTCCTCCAAAGTTATTATACGCCTGCCAGGTTGCATCCGAAGTCTTGTACAATAAATTTGAAGTACTTGCATCATTTCTTACTATAAAAATTATATGGCTCGATCCACCGTTATCTCCCCGTGTTAATTTGGCAATATATACACCCGAAACTGCATCTGCAGGTACTGCCCAATTGCCCGACTCTTGCCAATTGCTACAATCTGTTTTACCTGTTGCAGCTTCATATAAAGGCGTGGGTTGTATTTGTGGTAGAACAGCCGTTATTAATCCGGTACCTACTAACCTGGCCCCGTTACCCTGGTAATATCCAATTCTATATACTGCTATTGTATAATTAGAGGCATCAGTTGCAATTTTAAAGCGGATTGTTTGCCCCTTGTTTACGCTTAACTCGGTGCCGAAACCTTGTATCGATTGGTCTCCGGCCCCGGCTATATCCCATTGAGATGCCGGGTTGCCAGGTAAAGCATTTTCGGCAACAATTGCATTTTGCGAAAAAAGATTGGAGTTAAAAAGAAGTAAAATACTTGTAAACAAAACCAGGGTTTTATACCCAAATAAAGTTGCTTGTAGTTTTTCGGTGCGTGACGTGCTATGGTATTTGCACGGCACGGCCAGGCCTGGTAAAAAGCTCATATTAGTTAGTATTGGTATTAATTCAACAAAAAAATTATTTACCCTCGCAAAGTGCCATTGGGTAAATAAAGCTTATTCCTTTAGAACTTTCAATCAACGATTCGCTCGTCTACGCATTGGGTACGTAATAAAAAGAAATCGTGTACTGAATGTACTTTCAGACAAAAACTTGCATTCAGAGAATGTGGATTGGGTGGTTTGTAAGAATAGGAAAAGAGATTGCTTGGATTTCAATCCATCTTAAAATTCAGTTCATTAGATTACGAACATTCAAGACAATGGGCTTTTACAAAAGGTTGCAAAAAACCTTTTGCTGAAATGAGTTTAAGCTTTTTCTAATTTTTTTAAGCAAAAAACAATATAAATTTTCTTTTTCATATGAAAAAGTTGCAGCATACTGAATCAACTCAGCATCAAATTATAAGTTTGTTTTTTGAAACCCCTATAATATTAATACATAATAAAAGAAGTTGCAAACTTTTTAACAGAGGGGGAAAAACAAAAAAAATAAGATACTTAAGCGGAGAGTGAGGGATTCGAACCCTCGATACCCTTACGAGTATACACACTTTCCAGGCGTGCTCCTTCAACCACTCGGACAACTCTCCAATAATTAACGATGCCCAATTTTTTGCGAGGTTAGTTTGAATCACCTTTTTAAAAACGGGGTTGCAAAAATAAGGGTTGAAGATTATGCATTGAATATTTTTTCAGCATTGCTGGTGGTAACCAAAGCAACTTCCTCAACACTCACATTTTTTATTTCTGCCAGTTTTTGCGCTATTGCAAAAATGTAACTGCTTTCATTTCTTTTACCTCTATGCGGAACCGGGGATAAGTATGGTGCATCCGTTTCCAGGACCATATGTTCTAAAGGAATAGCTTCCAGCACCGGGGCAAGTCCTGCATTCTTATAAGTAATTACTCCGCCGACACCCAACAAAAAACCCAGACTAATTATTTGTTGTGCAGCTTCAAGGGAATCTCCAAAACAATGGAAAATACCTGTTAAACCTTTTTTTGCAAAGGGTTTAACCGCATCAATTGTCTCTTGCATGGCCTGGCGTGTATGAATTACAATTGGAAGGTTATACGCCAGGGCCCATTCCATCTGTTGATTAAAGGCTGCATATTGCTCGTTTGTAAAAGTTTTGTCCCAATAAAAATCCAGTCCAATTTCACCCAGTGCTACAAACTTTCTTTGCTGTAACCATTGATCTACCTTTTGCAATTCGTCTAAATAAGATTCATTAACAGAGCAAGGATGAAGTCCTATCATGGCAAAACACTCATTTTGATAATCTCCTTCCATCTTCATCATTACATCCATGGTTGTGCTATCAATGGAAGGAAGATAAAATTTTGTAACCCCTGCATTTTTTGCACGTGACATCACTTCATACCTGTCGTTATCAAATTCGTTTAAATATAAATGGCAGTGCGTATCTATAAGTTGCATACAATAAAATCCTGATTTTATGGGTTGATATTAAACCTTTGTTAACAAGGCTGGTCAATCAACCCACAACCTAATTAATAAAAAATAAAATTAATTGTAACATGAAAAAAATAAAAAACGTACGTCTGGCGTTTATAACCTTGCTAACTGCATCAGCAATGTTTACAGCTTGTCAAAAAACAAACGACACCGAAGTAGCAGCAAAACTTGAGATGGAACAAGCAACTGTTTCGTCGGAATCCGATGCAGAGGCAACTGTTCTTTACGACGATGTATTTGACAATGTAATGGGCACAAACAGTGAAGTTGGTTTGGGAGGAAGTATTGGTATATATGGGCGTTCGGCGGTTAAAACATCGGCAAGGTTTGAAGGTGTTGACAGCACCCCAAGATGTTTTACTACAACCGTTACACCATTGGCACCTGGAGCTTTTCCAAAAACAGTGACAATAAATTTTGGAACTGGTTGCACAGGCAAAGATGGCCACATACGCAGGGGTAAGGTTATAACAGTCTTTACCGGCAGAATGATTGAACCGGGTAGCAAAGCTGCTACAACTTTTGATGGGTATTATGTTGACAGTTTAAAAGTTGAGGGTTACCATTTTATACAAAACAACAGCACCAGCAATAATAGAATTTTTACGGTGCGGGTCGAAAATGGAAAGCTTACCAAACCCAGTGGCAATTATGTTGCCTGGAACGATACTAAAACCCGTACGCAAACAGAAGGAAACGGCACACCGGAATTTATAAAAGATGATGTGTACAGCATACGTGGCGAGGCAAACGGAACAGTAAAGTATAACGATAAAACTTTACAATGGAATTCTACAATTGTTGAACCTATCATTAGAAAATTTACCTGCCGTTGGGCAGTAAAAGGACAAATTAGAATTACAAGGAATACTAATACGAGTTTATTTGACTATGGCAATGGGTCTTGTGATGACCAGGCTACCCTAACAATCAACGGACAGGTACACAACATCACTTTGCATTAAGCAAAGGTCATGGCGATTAGAATTATTAAAGAGTGTTTTCATAGGGTACGGATTAAAAACGGGCTGGGGTTTCTACCCCGGCCCTCTTTTTTTTGAGCATGTCCAATGCTAAGTGCTGCTGTTATAGATTATGGAACGACGATACATAAAATGTTGTAATCCCCCTACCTTATTCTCCCCAATGTTTGTCATCCAACAACCTGCTACAAAAAAACATCTTCTTAAATCATGTTGCTTAGGGTATAGTTTTAAAAACATATCCTTGCCTGGAAAAATGATCCAACACTTTTGGCAATACAAACTGCAGGGTTTTAAAAGCTTTTGCACTATCGTGAAATACGATGATCGAACCCGGCCTGGAAAACCTCGTAACATATCCTAAGCTTTTCTGCGCCTGCAAACCTGAATCAAAATCACCGCTCAATACATCCCACATAATAATTTTATAATCTTTATTAAGGTCTTTTACCTGGCTTCGTTTTATTCTTCCATAGGGCGGCCTGAATAAATTACTGTTTATATGCCCTGCTGCATGGTGGATATTATTGCTGTATGCATTATCATCAGTTTGCCATCCGTTTAAATGGTTGTGCGTATGATTGCCTGTTCTATGCCCTTCTGCTATAACGCGGTGAAAAATTCCGGAATGCTCCAATACATTTTTACCTATGCAAAAAAAGGTGGCCTTAGCATTATAATGATCCAATGCATCTAATACAAAAGGCGTTGCACTGGGGTGGGGTCCATCATCAAAAGTGAGGTACAATTCTTTGGATTCCGTTTTAATGCTCCATACAAGTGATGGATACAATGCTCTTAACCACCACGGAGTTTTTACCAGGTACATATCATGCAAAGCAACATAAAATAGTACGGCTTAGTATTGCTTGTTCCGTTTTTGTTTTGAGCCCCGTCGTTTCTCCTAACATCAATAATAACCGCTTATCTATTTATAACAAATGTGCTGTTCTGAGTGTTTTTAGTTTTACCTCACCAAAATATAAAAGGTATGAAATTGATATTTACGTTTGTTGTTTTACTGCTTTTTGCTTTCACGGGTTTCTCGCAAAACGGCACTTCAGTTAAAGGAACTATACAAGATAAAAGCGGCAAACCAATAGAAGCTGCAACCGTAACAATACTACAAGCAAAGGATAGCTCGCTATACAAAGCTGCCGTAAGTGACAGGCTTGGTGAATATTTATTCGAAAAAGTAAAACCGGGTAAGTACTTTATAAAATTTTCGAGTGTAGCTCATACTCCTTTTGTAACCGCTGTATTTGAAGTTAAGGAATCAGAAGCACTAAACATTCCCGCCACAACTTTAGCAGCTTCAGAAAAGAAGTTAAAAGACGTTATTGTTACCGCCCAAAAACCCATGATAGAAGTTAAGGCTGACAGAACTGTCTTTAACGTGGAGAATAGCATTAATG
>JAJAYD010000113.1 GCA_026786345.1 Chitinophagaceae bacterium | reverse complement strand
TTTAACAGGTATTTTTCCTCGTAAAAACCAAGTTTGTGTTTTAGGGGTTCAAAAACACCTGCTGTAATAGAAACCTCCATACCCTCTCCTTCAAACTTAATAAGATCCGGGCCGGTAGCTGCAACAGGCAAACTACGTAGGGGAAGTTTACCTACACTCTCCTCAATTCCACCCATGCTAAATGCAGCAACATCGCTCCTGATATCCTTTTCAATAATTCTTATAAAAAGCTCCCTTTTACTTCTATAGTCAGGATGCAAATCATCCTGGGCATTAGCTGTGAGCGAAATAAATGCTACCATTAGAACAGTAAAAATGAAACGCATACAAGTAAAATATATTGAGAAATAAAACTACTGTATTACCACTTTCGACAAACGTTTTAGCCGGCACCTATTATTAGAAAAAGCTGTTAATAATTACAGTTCCTATATGTATTCATGAAAAAAGGAGCCGTTCGGCTCCCTTAATCTTTACAATATTATTTTGAACTATTGGTTTGTGGCAACTTTTGTATTGCTTCCTGTTATCATATCGTCCACAACTTTGGTTGCCTCATCAATATAAATATCGGTGCTAACAAATTTCAACCAGGCCTTATAACGCTCTGCCTTGTCTTTGTTGGTGGTGGTATCATATTTAGCTTTATCAGCAATAAGAGGCACAACAGCTAACCCGGTTTTCAACTTCGACAAATCATCGTTTTGTTTTAAAGTTGAACGCAATCTCTTTTGCTCCTCCTGGTATTTGGTTAGGTTAAGGCTGTACATTTTATCGTTTTGCTTGCCCAGCCATTCAGCATTGGTTTTAATTAAGGTGAATGAAGGATTTTCTGCAACTCTTTTTACGCTGGCAGCCTGGATGGTTTTAAGATCAAACGGATTGGCCCAACGTGTATACGAAGACTGCTCAATCTCATCCCATGGTAATGAATTTGGATTGTCCTTTTCTTTGAACTTCATGAACTCATATTCGTCAGGAAGAATAATATCAGGAGTAACACCCTTTAATTGAGTTGAACCGCCATTGATACGGTAATATTTTTGAAGTGTGAGTTTAATGGCACCAAACTCAGTACGTCCCGTATACATATCTACAGGCCTTCCAAAAGGAATATTGCGCTGTACCGTTCCTTTACCAAAACTTGAAGAGCTGCCAATAATAACACCCCTGCCATAATCCTGGATTGCTGCTGCAAAAATCTCAGAAGCAGAAGCACTGGTTTCGTTAATCATAACAGCAAGTGGTCCGGAGTATAAAACAGATTTGTTGTTATCACTCATTACAGTAGGCTTGCCTTCTCTTTCTTTAACTTGTACAACAGGTCCTTCAGGTATAAATAATCCTACCAGGTTGATTGCTTCAATTAAATAACCTCCACCATTTCCTCTAAGGTCTAAAATAACACCCCCAACGTTTTCTGCTTTCAGCTTCAATAACTCACGGGCAACATCCTGGGCACATCTTGCGCCATTCGGTTTTTCAAAATCGGCATAAAAATCCTGCAGATATATGTAACCTATTTTCTCTTTTCCATTAATGATAGCACTGCGTACATAGGATTCATCCAGTACAATTTCATCTCTTATCAGCGACACGACTTTAATGGTTCCGTCTTCCTGTTTTAATGTAAGTCGTACCTCGGTTCCTTTATTGCCTCTTATTAAAGTGACCGCATCTGTAACAGCAAATCCTGATACGTCTACCGGCTCTTCCTTAGCCTGGGCAACCTTCATTACAATGTCGCCTACTTTTATTTCGCCGCTCTTCCAGGCCGGGCTACCGGTAATAAGTGTGGCTACTTTTATGTTAGATTCTTCTTCTTTCAACGATGCTCCAATACCATAAAACTTACCGCTCATTTGCTCATCAAACCCGCGCTTTTCAACAGGTGGAAAATAGTCGGAGTGAGGATCCATGTAATTGGTAATGGTGTTTACAAATATGTTGAAACGCTCATCGTCCGTAAACTTGTAACGAAGCCTGTCAAAGCTTTTGTCCATCATTTTCACAACTTTTCCTCTTGCTTCGGCTTCAATTTCAGAGTCTGTTTTTATTTTAAAATCTTTTTTATCCTTATTCTTCTCTTTTTGATCTAACAAGTCAGAATAACGCTCAAGGGTCAGGTACTTTAGCTTTTTGCGCCACATGTCTTTCCGCTGGACTTCATTAGATGCAAATTCCAGTTTATCAGCATTGAGAATAACACTCTCATCAACACTATAATCGAAAGGTTTGGCTAAGATTTGCTTGTATATTTCGCCGGCTTCGTGTATGCGGGTTGCATACATTCCGTTAACCGCAGGTACCAATTGAATGGGCGCTCCATTCATTTCATCATCAATAGATAACTCATATTTTTTTAGAGACTTGATATCGCTCTGTAAAAAAATATTTTTATCGGGGTCAATAGCGTTCAGGTACTTTTTAAATACCTCTTTCGAAAAATCGTTGTTGATCGGCTTAGGATCGTAGTGATTTTCTTTTATGATGGAAGTAAGTGAGGTGAGAATTTTTTCCTGGTTTGTTGTTGCTTTGCCACCTTCGCCATTGGATCTGAAAGCAAGAAATACCCCGGTAAAAGTTATGATGAGTATAAAAGGCCAAACCTTACGTTTAAACATAAATTGTATAATTTTTTTCATTCGACTCAAAATTAACGGAAATAAAAATTTTAATTTATCCTCATTTTCATCTTAACAAAGGTTTTTGATGGGTATGTTGTTACAGCAAAGCAGGTATAACCTTAACCGTTTAAACTATCATTTGGTTCGTATCGGGTCAATCCAATCTTCAAAAAAAATCTGTTACTAAAACTATACCTCGATATTTTTTAGTTTGCCTGCCGACAGATACTTCTATAAAAACTTTAGATTTTGGATAGAAGGTATGTTGTTGAAAAACCGATGTAAAATAAAATTGATTTCGGTGCAGCCCGACAGGGGTTTGGAACCGGATATTTTTGAAAAGAGGGTTCTTGCCAAATGCCTTAAAAATTTTGCGTTAGCCCTATCATTTGTGTTCAAATATTTTGCAACCAAAAACTGTTTTCCCTTATTTTTGCAAACTGTAAAAATGGAGATCGTAGCTCAGTCGGTTAGAGCGTCAGTTTGTGGCACTGAAGGCCGGGGGTTCGAGACCCCTCGGTCTCCCTTCAAAAAAAAATTTAAACCTTGTTTTTATAAGCAAGGTTTTTTAGTAAATATGAAATCCGTACTATGAATTGGTGGTTAATTATTATTCCTGTTATATCGGGCTTCATCGGGTGGGTTACCAACTGGGTAGCAATAAAAATGTTGTTTCATCCACGTGAACCAAAAAAAATTCTGGGTATTACTTTCCAGGGTATTTTTCCCAAGCGTCAGGTACAGTTTGCCGAAAAGTTGGGCAAGGTTATCAGCAACGAATTAATATCATTTAACGACATAGAAGAAAAAATTACCAACCCGGATAATCTAAAAAGAATTTTACCGGTAGTTGAAGATCATATTGATCATTTTTTAAAGGAAAAGCTGAAGGAAAAAATGCCCATGATCGGCATGTTTTTGGGCGAACAAACTATTCAGCAGTTCAAGATTATTTTTGTTGAGGAATTACAAGAACTGTTTCCTTTATTGATGAAAAATTACATGGGTACGCTACAAACCGAACTGAACCTCGAAAAAATTGTAGTAGATAAAGTAAGTAGATTTTCCACCGATAAGTTCGAAGAGATACTAAACCAGATCATGTCGAAAGAGTTTAAATTTATCGAGTTAATTGGTGCGGTACTTGGCTTTTTAATAGGATTTTTACAAGTTGCCATCGCTTATTTTATTGGCTAATTGCCTGGACTACATGCAATGAAATCAAAACCTGCCCCTCAACCCCTACCCTGACTTTATTATAAACTGGTACTTGTTTTAAACATTGCCCCAAACATTTTGTTCCATTTACCGCTTATCATTATTGGCGGAAAACACGGCACAACCCATAACAATTTTGTAGACAATATTTGCACTTTATCATGAGAAAAATTTTATTTACCCTTCAATTACTGGCTACATATTCAGTGTATGCACAAATGCCCGGAGGCATGGCAAGACCCGGTGGTATGGGCGGTGGTGCCAATATGAATGTTGGCCATTTGTATGGAAAAATTACCGAGGAAAAATCTAATAAGGGAGTAGATGGAGCAACCATCCAGTTATTGGGAAACAGGTTTGACACCGCTACAAAAAGGCAAACCGAAGTAACCCTAAAGACTTTAATATCGGAATCGAACGGAGATTTCAGTCTTGAAAACTTACCTGTTTTTGGCAGTTTTAAACTTCGTATTTCAGCCATTGGCTATAAACCTGTAGAGCAGAAAGTAAGCTTCAGTTTAAATATGCCCAAGCCAGGCGAAGGTGGTGCCGGAGGAGGTATGCAACAAATGCTGGGCATGGTTGATAAAGATTTAGGTAACATTAAAATGACTGTCGACGCTTCGGTTTTGGCTGATGTAACGGTTACGTCAACAAAGCAAATGTTTGAAATGGGTATTGACAGAAAAATTTTTAATGTAGATAAGAACCTGGTTAGCTCTGGTCAATCGGCAACGGAGGTAATGAAAAGCATACCATCATTAAGCGTTGACATTGATGGTAATGTAACCCTTAGAAATGCTACACCCCAGCTTTTTGTTGATGGCCGGCCAACAACACTCACCATGGACCAGATACCGGCAGATATGATTGACAGGGTTGAGTTGATTACCAATCCTTCAGCAAAATTTGATGCATCGGGCGGCAACGCCGGTATTTTAAACATAGTATTAAAGAAAAATAAAAAGATTGGTTACAACGGTGGCATTCGGGGTGGAGTTGATACCCGTGGTAAAGTAAACCTGGGCGGCGACATCAACTTCCGCCAAAATAAGATCAACTTTTTTGCAAGCGGCATGTACAACCAGCGTAAATCAAAGTCGTGGGGTACTACAGACAGACTGAACACGACCAATGTACCCAGCAGAATATACCAAACTTCAAGACCTGTTGGAATAGGTTCTTTCGCCTTTGGACGCGCCGGTTTTGATTACCTGGTTGATAACAGGAATACGATTACCGTTACCGGAAATTATGTACGCGGAAACTTTAGCAATGACGACCAGCAACGTATCGATTCGTTCATCAACAATACTTTTACATCGTACAATTCGGTTTTACAAAACAGTAAGTTTAATTTTAGAAACCTGGGATCGCAGTTTAGCTTCAAGCACAACTTTGCAAAAACCGGCCATGAAATAACGGCTGATGCAAACTATAACGCCAGTAAAAATGATAATAACAACTTTATCAATACGCAAACTTTCACCCCGGTTAACGATCCTAAAAAGCTTGCAGTAATGCAGCAAACATTTGGCAGCGGCAAACAAACAAATCTTATACTTCAATCGGATTATGCCAACCCAATAACCGATAAACAAAAAATTGAATTTGGACTAAGAGGAGCCATAAGAAATTTTGAAAACAACAATGACCAGTTCTTTTTCGATCATTTTTCAAAAACGTACAAATTATCTAAATCTATCAGCAGTAAATACAAATACACCGACCAGGTATATGCTGCGTATGCAACTTATAGTCTACAGGTTAAAAAGATGAGTTACCAGTTTGGTTTAAGAGCTGAAAGTTCAACTTACGATGGGGAGCTTATTGGGCAAAACTCAAAATCCGACTTTAAAGTTGATTTTCCTTTATCGTTTTTTCCCAGCACATTTATTACTTATAAGTTGACCGATAAACAAGATGTGCAATTTAATTATTCACGAAGAATAAACAGGCCCAACTTTTTTCAGTTAATACCTTTTATTGACTATTCTGATCCTCAAAATCTTAGTGTAGGAAACGCGGGTTTGAAACCTGAGTTTACCAACTCACTGGAACTATCGTACAATTACAGCTACAAAAAAGGAGCAAACTTTTTAGCAAGCACCTTTCTAAAGCAGAATAACAATTTAATTACACGTTTTCAATATTATGGAGCCAATCCCGATACAGGCTTCCATTATTCAAGCCTTGACAGTGTGTTGTTTAACACCTATTTAAACGCAAATAACAGCATTACGTTTGGTATTGAACTGACAAACAGAATGCCTGTAACCAAATGGTACGACATGACTTTAAACTTCAACCTGTTCAATTCTAAGTTGAATATTACCGACCCCAAATTAGGTAGCATAACCAACCAGCGCACCAGTTGGTTTGTAAAATTGAATAACAACATTAAGATTAAGAAAACCTGGTCAGTTCAGTTGTCGGGCGAATATTACGCTAAAACCGTGTTGCCCCCCGAAGGTGGCCGGGGCGGCGGCAGGGGCGGTATGATGTGGGGAGGTGGACCAACAGCCACTGCACAGGGATATATTAACCCACGTTATGGTTTTGACATTGCCGTACGCAAAGACTGGACGTGGAAAGGTGGTAACAGTGCCTCTTTAACCCTAAGCATGAACGACTTTTTAAGAACACAATTATTCAGTACTTATTCAGAATCCCCGTTTCTTAAACAAACCTCTGAGCGTAGAAGAGACCCACAGGTTGCCAGGCTAAACTTCTCGTACCGTTTTGGTAAGTTTGATGTGAGCCTCTTTAAAAGAAAGAATACGAAAGCTGATCAGAGTGGTGGAGAGATGCCAATCCAGCAATAGCAATTTGGTCTTAATATCAATCCGAAGCCGATTATTCAGCTTCGGGTTTTTTTTGCATTTTACCTGCCGGTTTTGCCTTGCAACATGGGTACAAACGAAAAGTAGTCGAACGATTCTTCGTTGAAACTTCCATCCCTCATTTTGGTAATCCGGATCATGCGCTGGTGCTCCCCTTCGTTTACAGGCACCACCATTCTGCCGCCAACGCTAAGCTGGTCTAACAGTTTTGGTGGAATAAAGGGCGCCCCTGCCGTTATAATTATCTTATCGAAAGGAGCATAGGTAGGAAGGCCTTCAAAACCATCGCCATAAAAGAATTTTATATTGGGATACTTGTTTTTAAAAATGAACGTCTTGTTATCCCCGAACAATTTTTTCTGTCGTTCTATGGTAAAAACTTTTGCGCCAAGTTCAGCCAAAACGGTAGCCTGGTACACACTTCCGGTACCTACCTCTAAAATTATTTGGTAGGGTTGAACTTCGAATAATTGAGTTTGATAAGCATCGGTATAGGGCTGCGAAATGGTTTGTCCTTCTGCAATGGGAAAGGCCCTGTCTTCGTAAGCAATTTTGTCGAAAGCAGAATCTAAAAAGAAGTGGCGCGGAATCGTATTGATGGCTGCAAGCACCTTTTCGTCGGTTATACCTTTGTCACGTAAGGTTGAAACCAGTTTGTTTCTCAAGCCCTTGTGTTGCCAGGTATCAGTATAATTTTTCATTACTGGTGCAAGGTATAAAATGAGGCAGGAAAGCCCTATGGTAACTGCTATTTTTAATAAGCGGTGTTAACAATTAAATCTTTTCTCAAGTGTAATAAACATTCATCTCAAAACCTTGTGTCAAAAAAAAATGCCGCAAACCTTTCCAGTTTTGCGACATTCAAATTGAAAGTTTAGTCTGAAAATTTAATGCTTATTTCAATTTCATATCTTCAATAATGCTGCTGATCTTGGCATCCAGTTCAGCATTTATTTCATCATAATCTTCAGCCCTATCCAATTCTGTTTTTACACTGAAATAAAACTTGATTTTGGGCTCCGTACCACTGGGTCTTGCAGAAATTTTAGTCCCATCCTCTAAAACAAACTGTAGCACATTGCTCTTTGGTAAATGAATCTCCCAACTTTCGTTGGTTGTAAGATTCTTACCAATTTTTTGATCGTAATCAAGCAATTGAACTACAGGTGAGCCATTGATAGATGTGGGAGGATTTTCTCTATAACCCTTCATCATTTCTGCAATTTCATCCTGCCCTCTCATGCCTTTTTTAGTGATGGAGATTAGTCCTTCTTTGTAAAATCCATACTGCACATACAAGTCGACCAGCTTTTGAAATAAACTGCGGCCTTTGTCTTTTTCGTAGGCAGCCATCTCGCAAATGATAGCTACCGCTGCTATGGCATCTTTATCCCTAACCTGGTCGCCTATCATCAGGCCATAACTTTCTTCTCCGCCCACTATGTAATTCTCTTTTCCTTCTTTCTCTTTAATTAACTCGGCTATCCATTTAAAGCCGGTCAATACGTTGTAACAGTTTACGCCGTAGGCCTGGGCAATGGTATCCACCAGTTCGGTTGTAACAATGGTCTTAACCACCATGTCGTTGGGCTTTAAAATCCCTTTAACCTTGCGGGCTTCAATTACATAATTAAATACCAATGCAGCAGTTTGGTTACCATTCACCAATATCCAATTTCCGGCATTGTCTTTTACGCCAATCCCTACGCGGTCGCTATCCGGATCGGTGCCCAGCAAAATATCAGCATCAATTTCTTCAGCCTTTTTCAAGCCAATACTCATCGCCTCACTTTCTTCAGGGTTGGGGTACACAACTGTTGGAAAATTGCCATCGGGCACTGATTGTTCTTCTACAATGGTAACGTTGGTAAAACCATACTTCTCTAATAATTTAGGAGCAAGCGTGATACCTGATCCATGTATAGGTGTGTATACGATTTTAAGATCTTTTTGGCGGGCAATTACTTCGGGGTAAATACTCAGGCCTTTGGCCATGTCCATATAGGCATCGTCCATTCCACTGCCTAAAATCGAAATATTTTCAGGGTTGCCTTCCCATTGTACGGAACCGATACCTGTAATGGCATCAACTTCTTTAATAACGTTTTTATCGTGCGGGGCTACCAGCTGACCTCCATCGTT
The DNA here is from genome assembly GCA_026786345.1 of Chitinophagaceae bacterium. GTDB lineage: Bacteria > Bacteroidota > Bacteroidia > Chitinophagales > Chitinophagaceae > Segetibacter. The sequence continues at coordinate 5,463 of JAJAYD010000113.1, read as the reverse complement.
CCAATACGCTTTGTAGCCATTGTATTCTTTGGGATTGTGCGATGCAGTGATTACCACGCCGGCATGGCAGCTTAAATGCCTCACAGTAAAAGACAATTCAGGGGTTGGACGCAAGTCTTCAAACAAAAAAACTTTAAAGCCATTGGCAGCAAAAACTTTTGCGGCTGTTTCGGCAAAAAAGCGGCTATTGTTACGGCAATCATGAGCTAATGCCACTTTAACTTCTGTTTCGCCATACGTTTTACTTAGGTAATTGGCAAAGCCTTGTGTAGCCATACCAATAGTGTATTTATTCATCCGGTTGGTGCCCACTCCCATTATACCCCTTAAACCGCCCGTTCCAAACTCAAGGTTCTGGTAAAACGACTCGGCAAGTTCCTCAGGATTTTCCTTTTGCAAACGGGTAATTTTTTCTTTAGTATCCGGGTCGTAATCACCGTTTAGCCAAAGGTTTACTTTTTCTTGAATGGCAGCGTCCATGTTGTTTTGATTTTTTTTAATGTGAAATGTTTGATACCAACGTACACCATACGTCTTTCTTTATCACCCCTTTAAAAAACTATCTATCACTATTCGCGCAAAGGCAACAAAAAAGCACCGGTTAATTGGCAGCAAGTTTAAGAATATTTAAGCATTAGGCGAATAAACATTCAATTAAATGACGAGGAATATTTTACGATAAAAACTATTGAACCATAAACTTCGTTTAAAGTACAGGCAAATCATCCATCCGATTATTAGTGTAGGTTTGGCATTTCATCATGAAAACATTTGTTTCTTTTTTACTGGCAGTAGTTTTTGTGTTACCTGTTTGGGGCCAAAAGGTAAAAGACAGTACCGTAAATAATTTCGATCATATAAACCTGTCGGGTGATACGGTTGCTTTAGCAGGAACACAAAAAGAATTTATTTATTATCATGGGTCGCACCCAAAAATTTACCCCTACAACAAGCAAAGAGTTAAAACGGTAGCTGCAGCAAATGTAATTGGCTATGGCGGCGTTATGGCCGGTTTATACAGCACCTGGTATAGCAAGTATCCTCAATCAAACTTTCATTTTTTTAACGACAACCGCGAGTGGCAGCAGGTTGATAAAGTAGGCCACATGTACAGTGCTTACATTGCAGGTTATGGCAGCATGGAAATGTGGCGCTGGACAGGCATCAGCCGAAACAAACGCATTTTACTGGGTGGATTAAGTGGTGCTGCCTATCAAACTGTCATCGAAACGCTGGATGGCTTTAGCGCCGAATGGGGATGGAGTTGGGGCGACTTTGCTGCGAACGTAGCCGGAAGTGGTTTACTGATGGGCCAGGAATTTGCATGGGATGAGCAACGCATACGTATGAAGTTTTCATTTCATAAAAAGAAATATGGGGCACCGGACCTAACCAAAAGAGCCGACGAGCTATATGGCAAAAGTGTACAGGAGCGATTTATAAAAGATTATAATGGCCAGACCTATTGGCTAACCACCAATTTAAAGGCTTTTATGCCACACAGCAATGTACCGGCATGGCTCAACGTTGCTTTTGGCTATGGCGCTGAAGGCATGTTTGGCGGAAAAGAAAACATTGCAGTAAAAAACGGGCAAATAACCTTTGACCGAAGAGATATAAAAAGGTACCGCCAATGGTACCTGGCCCCTGACGTAGACTTTAACCGTATTCGTACCAAAAGCAAGCTGTTGAAACTTACGTTTGGCTTTTTAAATGCATTTAAATTTCCTGCCCCTTCTTTTGAGCTTTCCAATAATAAGCTAAGGGTGAATTTTATTACGTTTTAAAAAGATGTCTAAATGTAGTGTGTAACATTCACTTTGAAGCCGGCTGATGCCATATTTACAACAGATGAAAGGATTGCGACCCTTCGACAGGCTCAGGGTAAACCGCCACGATGCTATCATAATATGCCTTCGAACCGAGTCCCGCAAGGGCGGCATAGACTGTGGCAACAGGGGACGCTATAAAAAACCATAGCTGGTATCCAAAAAAATCATTTCTATAAAGCTTCTAAGAAGCAAAAGCACCAAAGTGAAGTATAATTCTTACTCAAGATAAGCACCGAAAACCTCACCTTCACTTACTTCAACATGTATGTGCTCCTGCAAAGTGGTGGCGACCGACAGACCCACGTAATCGGTTTTAACCGGAAAGTTTTTATGCATCCGCTCTACCAGCGATAAGGTTTGTATTCGTTTTGGTAAAAACTGTAGTAAAGGTTTTAAAGCATACAAAAGGGTGCGGCCAGAGTTGGTCACATCATCAATCATTATAATGTTCATGCCGGTAAAATTCATTTCATCGCTGAACAACACTTCTCCGGGTGCCTTTTTATTAATGGAACACGAAATAACTTTTATCTGTCCGGCAGCAAACAACGGCTCCAAAAGCGTTTCCATTTTTTCGGCTATCACCATGCCACTTTCTTTTATACCAATTAATATTACAGGTGCAGTTTCGCCGTATAAATTTTCTGCTACTTCCAATGCCATGCGTTGCATTTTCTTTTCAGCCACTTCCTTAGTAAGTATGTAGTTTTTTTCTGCCACAGGTGTTTTTTTTGGTTGATAAAAATAAACATAAAATGATGGTTGAGTCATTTAATACGCCAACCTTCATAAGAATGATAAACAAGCAAACAGCTAAAGCTTTTGATACACCTGTAATATATAACTTAGCAGATATAAACGCTGCTCATGCACCTGCTACAACAAATATTGTTTCTCATATTGGTCGCTTTTTCAGTTTGGCTCTTCAGTAAAAAAATAACATTCATACGCCGTAACATTTTGCTGGGTAAGGATGTAGCGTTGAACGGCAATTCGGCCGAACGTTGGAAAATGGTTTTTTTGCTTGCATTTGGGCAAAAGAAAATGTTTAAGTATCCGCTCGTGGCCCTCATGCATTTAATTATATATGTGGGTTTCGTTATAATAAATATTGAAGTATTAGAGATAGTGTTGGATGGCCTGCTGGGTACGCACCGGTTGTTTTTGCCAGCGTTGGGCCCGGTATATAGCTGGCTGATAAATTCGTTTGAAGTATTGGCAGCGGGTGTTTTGTTGGTTTGTGTCGTTTTTCTTGTAAGAAGAAATGTGCTGCACTTAAAAAGGTTTATGAAACACGAGTTGGATGGTTGGCCACGAACAGACGCCAATCTTATCCTGATTATAGAAATCATACTGATGTCTTTGTTTCTAACCATGAATGCTGCGGATACTGCCTTACAAATACAAGGTTATGCAGGCTATCCTAAAACAGGGAGTTTTGTTGTTTCAGGTTCTCTCGCTTCCCTCTTTCAAAATACATCTGCCCCAACAGTAGCGGCTATAGAAAGAATCTGCTGGTGGTTACACATTACAGGAATATTTGCTTTTTTAAACTACCTGCCCTACAGCAAACACCTGCACATTTTATTTGCATTTCCAAACACATACTATACCCGTTTACAACCCCAGGGCACCGTAAACAACATGCCTGCCATACAAAACGAAGTATTGTATGCCATGCAACCTGAGCTTGCTCCCACAACAGCCGCTGAAACACCCATGAACTTTGGAGCAAAAGATGCTACCGATCTTACCTGGAAGAACTTGTTAGATGCTTATACCTGCACTGAATGCGGACGTTGCACTGCCGCCTGCCCGGCTAATATAACAGGCAAGCTGCTCAACCCACGTAAGATTATGATGGATACCAGGGATCGTGTGGATGAAATTGGAAAAAACATTGATGCCAATGGCACTTTTAAGGACGATGGTAAAACGCTGTTACACGATTATATTACTGCTGAAGAATTAAGAGCCTGTACCACGTGCCAGGCTTGTGTGGAGGAATGTCCTATAAGCATTAACCCGCTCGAAATAATTGTTTCGCTACGCAGGCATTTAATTATGGAAGAAAGCAATGCACCGGCAGAATGGAATGCTACCTTCAGTAACATTGAAAATAATTTTGCCCCCTGGAAATTCTCACCCGACGATCGGGATAAATGGGCTGTTGAAATGCAGGACGAGCAAGCCGGGTCTTAGTTACAAGGCTTCGCTTCAGAGGCAATACCTATTTTCCAAAAATCCATAGTATTCCGGATGATAAACCCCAATTTTTGGTACAGGCTTATCGCCGAAATATTGGTTTGCAATACATGTAGAATTGGAATTTTACCTTGCTTAAAAATCTCGTTTACGGTGTGCGCCACCAGGTGTTTGGCATATCCCTTACCGGTATATTCAGGATGGGTAACTACTGCACTCACCTCTGTAAAACGGCTCATCTGCATGCGTTCCCCCGTTACGGCAACCAATTGATCGTCTTTAAAAATTCCATAGTAATTTCCTAAATAAAAAGTTTGCTTTCTAAAATAACCTGGCTGCACCCTGTTTACCAATTCATCAACCATTTGCAAATGTTCCTTACCTAAAACAGCAATTTGCTCAGTGGCTTTAAGTTGAATGGGATTGTAAATAATCATTTGCAAACCCTCTAATTTATCGGTAACCTGCAACGGCAACTGTACCATAGGACATTCGCCGATAATGAAAAAACTGCCGGTTACCTGCGCATACTCCGTCAGGAATTCCCCGGTATTTTCCTGGCCGCCAATTCCACCAAATGGACCGTATGCAGGATCATAACATTTGACGCTATCGTTACCTACAGCAAATTTTGCGTGGGTTTCCGTTAATGAAAACCAGGCCGGGTTGTCGAGTTTTGCAATGTCAGTTTCGCTAATGTTCATTTGTCAGTATTAGATTATTTCGCTTTGCCGAATATCAACACATTTAACGAAATTATTCTCAGTAATTGCATACGCACCTATTGGGCGTGCCACCCGGCTGCGCCGGCTGTCGGGCTTTCCGCTTGCTAATATTTACCGGCCTCACAGAGCAGGAGATGAAAAAAATACAAGCACCTTGATTAGTAATAAAGGGAGGAGTTTTGATGAATCAACTTCAGCATGGAAGTTTGATTGTTGCCGGAAATAAGTTGATAGATAGCGGCTAAAAGTTGAAAAGAGCCGTCATGCTGACGAAGGTCAGCATCGCCTGGAGAACAAGATAAAAAATGCAAGTTAGCAAGCCGTGATGCAGGGGTTCTCCAGGAGAAGCCGGATCAACTTCAGGAAGGGTTCACAGATACAAGAAATAAGTGGATAGATGTTGGATAATAGCTGAAGAGAGACGTTATGCTGACGAAGGTCAGCATCCCCTGGAAAACGTTTGAGGTTTCTTTTTATTTTCGCAAGGCTAACAAGTTTCCCAATTCAAAGGCGGTGCGTTGCAGGTTTGTAAAGGTGGTTTTTAAAGCCATTTCCAGGGGGATTGGTTCCGGGGTTATTGGCAGGAGCACATCGAAAACCTTACGAAGTGCTTTGCCTGTTACAGGCGGAACTTTTCCTGCCAGGGCAATAACCGGTATGCCCCTGTGTTTTGCCCGTATTGCTGCTCCAAAAGGAGCTTT